>JAISAE010000068.1 GCA_031266875.1 Treponema sp. | reverse complement strand
GGAGCTTCCACTCGAAGCTGGGGAAGTCTCACACACACCGATGGAGCTTCCACTCGAAGCTGGGGAAGTCTCACACACACCGATGGAGCTTCCACTCGAAGCTGGGGAAGTCTCACACGGAGCTCTGGCGGGATGGTAGAGGCTGGCAGAGGAGTTTTGGGCATGAGGATACAGGCGCAAGGATGTGCGGGATTTTTTAGCGGCTGCCTGCATACTACGGCAATGCCGCTGAATGTCGGGGATTCCAGCTTGCCAATGAACGCAAACCAAGAATCCCCGGCTTTAGGTGCGGAGACGGGTCAAACCCCCAAGAGCGCCACGTGTTTTCCGATGTGTTTCTCAAGGGCCTTACTGTACTCCTCGTAATGTGTGCGCCAGAGTGTATAGAGCCTGTCCCTGAAGGTATACGAACCGTCGGGGTTTCTTTTGCCCAAGATAAGGCCGTAGGTGATGTGGATGAGCTGACGGGAATCGTTGTTCTCAAAAAGCGCGGGCAGTTCTTCCGGGCTGAGGGAATCCACATTGGGGATTTTGGAGAGATCCGTTGTTACATGGTAGTATTTCGATGCTTCGTCAAAAGCAACGAGGGCGTAGCGATGGACTTCACGGTAAAGCGCGGGATCTGCTTGGGCGACTACCCGCATGGCTTCAAGCCAGTTGGTTCCGGCGGTTTTGATGTGAAACACGCCCTGCGTTTCCACGCCAATAGCGGGGAAGACGCTGAACTTGTCGGAGCCTGAATGTATGCTCAGCTTATAGCCGAAGTGCCGGGCAATGATTGCGTGTACGTGTATCTCTTGTTCAAACTGGGCAATGTCTCCTATGTAATCAATGCCTTTCTGAAATTCGCCACAGAAGCGCGGCGCTATGGTGGCGAAAGAAACCCCTGCTTTGGTAAGCTCGCGGGCAACAAAGAAATGCTGTAGGGGCGTGGTGATAGAGGCGGTTTCATCAATGGAGATTTCAAAGTCCGCGTTGTACGTGCCGTCAGCCAGAAAACGCCGGTACATATCCACCGCGAACTCCAGCGCCTCGCCGTAGATGGCGGCGCATTGGCGCAGTTCTCCCTCGGTGAAGGAAAGAGTGATGCCTTCGCCTATGTCAAAGGCTTTGCCCACGTAGGCATCCCGGTATGTTGGGGACAAAGGCAGGGCGTTCTCTTCGGTTACGTTGTTTTTGATGTGATCCGAACAGTCCAGCGTAATCATGGTAAAGCCCAGTGAAAGGGCATATTCCACGTCCTTAATGGTTTTCAAGTGATCGCCGTCCGCGCCGAAGCCTTTGGTAAAGCCTTCCCTGAACACCGCGAAGCTAACCGCGTCCAATACATCCTCGTATGTTCTGCCGGTGAGGTTAAGTTCGCGGATTGACTGTTGCGCGAATATGGGGAACACGTCGTTCTTCTCAAAAACCCTGATGTGTCCGGGTGTTGCGATTCCGAGGCGGTCTCCTACGCCAAAGGTCCGGTTTTTCCGCAGCCCGCGAACCGGCGCGGTAAAGGGAAACAGCTTTCGCAGGATTTCCGCGTTGTTATGATTCAGCGGGGCGGTGATAGTTCCTTCACGCTGTTCTGTTCCCGTGAAGCCTGGATTCGCCGCGTATTCCGCGCCTTTTCCCGGAGCGACAACGATAATGTCTTGCTCCCCTTCATACGCCATAAAAACGATTGACGTTCCCGCCTGTTGTATTGATTTCTCGTAGGCGTCAAAACCAGCATACTGCATACATACTCCTTTATAATTATTAATCATTCTCTAGCTGATGAGTTTTTGCGCGGCGTTTCCCTACGCGATACACTCCCATTCAAGCGCCGCGAGAATCAACGCGCCGACGCCCTTAAAGTCATCGACGCGCACAGGCTCGCCGACGTAGTACGCGAAGGAGCCATCACGGTAGGGCTGACCGCCAAGTCCGGCAACGGAACAGACGCCGTGAAGGTGCGGCTCGCCATCAGCGTCGTCCTTCACGGCGGTCGTTAGCAGCCCCTGATACGCCGCACATGCTGCTGAACGCGCTGCTTCACGGGCGCCGGCGGCAAGATAGCCTTTACGGAGCATCTTTAACAGAAAATAGGTAAACATCGCCGTAGCCGAGCTTTCCAGATAGTTACCGGCGCGAGCGCCCTGATCCAGCACTTGGTACCAGAGGCCGCTGGGGTCTTGGCAGGC
The DNA here is from genome assembly GCA_031266875.1 of Treponema sp. Taxonomy (GTDB): domain Bacteria; phylum Spirochaetota; class Spirochaetia; order Treponematales; family Breznakiellaceae; genus JAIRMT01. Next base: position 12,723 of record JAISAE010000068.1, on the reverse strand, counting down.
GAGCAGCGGCGGAACGAGGCGTTCAGCTATGGCAATGAGCGTGTTGCGCTCCTCTGCCAGCATGTGGGGTACAAAATCAAGCGCGTCAACAATAGCCATGCAATACCAGCCCATTGCCCGTCCCCAGAAGTGCGGGGAACAGCCCGTGGCAGGGTTTGCCCAGGGCTGTTTGCCATCTTCGTTCCATGCGTGATAGAGCAGGCCGGTAGCGGGATCACGCGCCTTTTCCGCCATCAGCGTAAACTGGTGGGTGATGTCAGCGAAATCATCAGCAGTGCCAGACATGGCGGCATACTGCGCGTAGAACGGCGCCGCCATATAAAGCCCATCCAGCCACATCTGGTACGGGTATATCTTCTTGTGCCAGAAGCCGCCGCTCTTGGTGCGCGGCTGGGCGCGAAGCTGTTGTCGCAGGGTCTCAATGGCAATACGGTACTTCTGTTCGCCGCTGGTTTTGTAAAGCGTAAACAGCATTTTACCCGCGTTGATCTGGTCGAGGTTGCACTCATCGTTTTGATAAGTAGCGATACTGCCGTCGTTCCCAATCATGGTATCATACATTGACTTTACCCATGAACAGTATTCGGGGTTAGATGCCCGCTCTCCAACAGCGTAGATGCTTTGCAGAACAAGCCCGTGTTCATAGTGCCACCGAACCTGTTCCGGCGTGTAATGGCGCATAATCATCCGCGCCATGCGTTCTGACAACAGCTTCACGTTAATACCCGCCTACTGGATATAGCCTGCGGCTCTAGCCGCCTCTATTCCAGATTTTTCCCAGTCAAGACCGCCCATACGGTCAAAGTTACTGACCCAGGTTTTCCATGTGTCCGGCGTTAGGGGGCGCTGGCCTAAAACAAACTCAACAACACCCTGCTGAAGAAAACGCTGTAAGTCGTTACCCGCTGGCAGCAGAGTATCGCCACCAATGTTCGGGGTCCAAGGACGGCTCTGCATATCCTGCAATACGGTCAGTGCGCTCATGGTTCTGCCTGACGCCGCTGCCTTGTAAGTTGGGTAACGGGACAGCAGCTCGATCTCGCCATTGTAGTAGGCGATGTTGCGGAGCTGGGTCAACGGCTGCATTTCAGGGCGCGTATAGCCTTTGCTGGGGTCGGGAAGCCCGTCAACAGTGGGAGAACCATCAGAGCCTAAGTTATAGTTAACGCCCTTCTCTCCCCAGCCGAGGAGGTAGTAGCCCTCGTCAGACGACATCCATTCAAGCAATTTGGCAATGGCCGGCCCCTTTCCAGCCTGTATCGCCTTTGTCGATACGCTATAGATGCGGTAGGACTGAGTATACACGCCAACGGATTGCTTACCAGCGGGACCTTTCGGCGGGTCAATGACTAGCCATTGGCCATTGGGGAAGTTCTTGTCAAACGGGGTGTAGTTCGATTCAGCGGCATACGCGGCGTTCTGTTCGCGCATAACGCCGAAGCGTCCCTGTTTCCACGCGGCGCGGAAGTCGTCCTTGTTATAACTGATCCAGTTGGGGTCAATCACTTTCTCGTCAACCATGCGCTTCACATAGGCGAGTGCGTCATAATACTCCGGCTTATGGATGTTGAGACCTGCGCCTTCTTTAGTGAGGTCCCATGTACCGGCGACACCGAAAGCGCCAAATAGCGGGTCAAAGCGGCGGCCAAGCCCGTCCTCAAAGCTGCTGGCGGTGAGTTCAAGGAACGCGCCAAAGCCATAGGTGTCGGCGCGGCCATTACCGTCCGGGTCGTTCTCAGTGAATGCTTTCATCACCGTGAAAAGCTCATCGGAGGTAACTGGCACTGACAGGCCGAGCTTGTCGAGCCAGTCCTTACGGATAAGCAGCCCCTCGTTCTTGATGATAGCGCCCGGAGACGGGAAGCCGTAAGCCTTGGTATTGAACGTAACGTAATTTATGGCGTCAGTGTCGTACATGATGCTGGTACGATGCGGCATTTGGGGAAATAGATCATCGACCGGCGCGACAACGCCAATACGCACGAGGTTACGCAACACATCGCGGCTCACCTGAAACAGGTCTGGTAACGAGTTGCCTGCGGCTGCGGCGTTAATCTTAACATCCTGATCCCCAGGGCCGGAAGGCAGGGCGCTGATCCTGAGATCAATGTTCAGGCGGTCCTTGATGAGCTGGAGAACCTTCCAGTCTGCTGGCGGCGGACCCGCTTCAGTAACGGACGAGCCGTACCACAACTCAATCGTAACGGGAGCGTTTTGCGCAGCACCGCTAGGCTGACTACTACCGCTTGCAAAACCGAATGTGGCGATACCAGCGAGTAAACAATACACAAATGCTTTCTTCATTTCCTCTCTCCTTAAAAAATATTGCGAAGGCTTGGTCAATCAGCGCACTGACTGACGTTTAACCTTTAACGCCCCCTAAAAGTGTGCCTTTGGTAAAGTATTTCTGGATAAAGGGGTAAGCGATGATCATGGGTATGGCCGCCATGAATACGCTTGCCGCCTTAATCGCCTGTATCGGCGCTTCACCAAAGGCGCTAACCTCAACGAACTCGTTCATACCGCTAGCCATCAGGATATTCCGCAGCAGTATTGGCAATGGCTGCAGATTATTGCTGTTAATGTAGAGCATGGCGTTAAAGAAGTCATTCCAGAACGACACGCCATAGTATAGCCCGATGGTCATGATTATGGGCTTTGACAGCGGCAGTATGATGCGTACGAGTACATACCATTCAGGCGCACCGTCAATACGGGCCGATTCCTTGAGTTCATCGGGAATGCCCTCAAAGAAGCCGCGCATGATAAGGCAGTTGTAGGTACTGATTGCGCCAGGCAGGAATATTGCGGCCAGGTGATTCGTCAGTCCCAGCCTCTGTACCACGAGGTACGTGGGAATCAGGCCGACGTGGAAAAGGTACGGTAGTAAGATGAGAATGTTGAGGAAACGGCGTCCCGGCAATGTTTTCACGGACAGCACATAGGCCAGCGGTATTGTGAAGAAGAGCGCCGCTGCCACGCCCATTGTGAATATCTTCATGCTGTTGATGAAGGCGTTGACAAAGCCGTTGTTTCCGAGCAATGACCGGTACGCCGCTGTTGACCACTTCCAGACCGGCAGGAACATTCCCTCAAGGTTCGAGCCGATGAAGGTGTTCGACCTGAACGAGAGGGTGATGGTACTCCACAAAGGGATCGCCACGAGGAACAGTATTACCACGAGGAAGATGTCTATGATGGCATAGAACACGCGGTCGGTGGTGGTGAGTCGAATGCTTGTTCCCTTAATTCGCTTTTCCTTCATATATATACCTCTTTAGAACAGTGCCGAATCGCTGACGCGCCTCACGAGCCAGTTTGAAACACCGATGAGAATAAGTCCGATGATACCTTTGAAAATACCGACAGCTGTTGCCAGCCCAAACTGGAACTCCAGCAAGCCTTGCCGGTAGACCCAAGTGTCAATGATGTCAGCCACGCTGTATACCGGCACTGAGTACAGCATGAACATTTGGTTAAAGCCGGCGTCGAGAATGGTTCCCAGCCGCAGAAGCACCACCATAACGATGACTGGCCGTATCGACGGCAGGGTGATGTACCAGATGCGCTGCGGTACATTAACGCCTTCGACGAGGGCGGCTTCAAAGAGCGAGGGGTCTATGCCGATAAGCGCGGCAATGAAGATGATGGCGCTCCAGCCCATCTCCTTCCAGGCGTCCGACAGAATGACTATGGTGGGAAAGATTTTGGTATCAGTCATAAACGCGACTGCTTGGCCGCCGAATGCTTTGATAACGTCATTTACAATACCGTCGCCGGGCGCAAGCAGTACCAGCAGAATACCGTAAACAATAACCCACGACAGGAAGTGCGGCAGGTACGCAAAGGTTTGTACCACCCGTGCCAAACGTGGGTGAGCACTTTCGTAAATCGTTACCGCCAGCAGTATCGCCAACGGCACGCTTATAAGCAGTTTGCCAAAGCTGTAGAAAAGTGTGTTACGCAACAGTTCCCCGAAGTAGAAGGACTTGAAGAAGGCCGTGAAGTTCCCGAAACCGATCCATCGGCTCCCCAACACGCCGTCAAGAGGCATAAAGTCCTTGAAAGCGATTTGCCCGTTCCAGATGGGTATGTACTTAAAGATGATATAATAAACGAGCGGAATAACGAGGAGCGCGTACACGGAAAGGTGGCGGCGAATCTCCTTAGTTAAAGTATATGGTCGCTGTTTCATAAAACTAATGATAAGGGCTGTATGCGTAAAACACAATCAAATTCTTGTACAATTCAGACAAGCAGGACGCGGCATAGCGCGTAACCCTTACCCGTCGCCGAGCGTGGTTTTACGCATACAGCTTGGCGGCATTCCACAGAGCTTTCTAAAAACGCGGCAAAAGTAGGCGTGGTCTTGAAAACCAGCACTGAACGCAACTTCCTGTATGCTCAGGTCGGTATGCCGGAGCAGGTCTGCAGCAATGAAGACACGGTAGCGTGCAAGGTAACGCAGCCGCTCGGAAATGTCGATAGGAATGTTCCAATGTAACATGCTGTTCAAAAAGCTGACGCTTCATGCTCAACAGGTGAATCGTACTATAGCAAGCTATTGAACGAGAGGTATATCAATTCCGGGTGGTATTCAAAGTGCATAGTGTCGTAGACCGCCCATTTGCCGCCCCAAATAAAACCTTCATTCTCAAAGATGCCCACCACGGAATGAGGAGGATTCAGCTTGTCCTCTTCCGGCACAGCGCGGAAGTCAATGCCTTTTTGCTGGGTCCAGAGCCAGTAGGTCTCCTTGCCCGGCTGTGCCTTCATCAGTAAATCAATCGCCGTGCCGTAGGAGTGAAAACTGCGGCTGTTGCTACCCGCAATGTTCCGCCAATTCCATGCGCCGATGCTGTCCAATGACTTTTTCCACGCGGAGATTTCTTCGTCCTCTTTTTCAAGCTCGTTTATACGCTGCTCAATCCGCGCCAGCGGCGCGACAGTCTGCTCATGTACGGTTACGGCGCTTCCAAAGAAGGTGATGGCCTTTTGATGGGCAAATGCCTCTGCGCGGGTTTCGCATTGAAGCAGCTTTTCATAGAAGTTTGAGCGAACCGCGCCGGAATTGGATCGACTGTACCCACGGCCTGTTCTGCCCGTGAAGATACTCCTGCGCCAAAAGAGTTCCTCGGCAGCAGCTTTCCATATATTACTTTCCGCCTCGTCATCGCTGAACTCCGCAGCATAATGGTATATTGACTGAGAACGGAAGTCCGCCGCCTGTTTCACCTCAGTTTCGCTTAAAAGTTTGCCCTGAGCATAGTAATACCGCTCGCCGTCCATCTCTACCGTCCAATCGCCGTCGTATAATACAGCCTCGCCGAGCCGGTCGGGATAGGCAGCCGCAAAAGCCTTCATCACGGCTTCGGCACGTTCGCCCGCGCCTTGCAACACCTCGATCTCTGCGGCAAGCGCCGCAAGCAAGGTATCCACCTGCTCGCCTACAGCCTTCATGTTAAAAAACGAAACCTCTGTAAAACCGCCGCCGGCGCGTATCATGCGAGGCCGGTATATCAGCTTTTCAAAAAGCTCACTATAGTCAGCATTACTGTCCGCGCCGGTCCAAAAGGGAATGACAATGCCGTCAAAGAAATCAGTGTTTGACAAAAAGGTCTGCATTGGCAGGGCTATGTTATGGTCAACAATTGAAGCGCCAATAAAATAGTAGCGATAAGCTAGCAAATCAGGCAGCGCTTGTTTACCCGCAATATCAAACAAGGCGGAATCTGTTTTCTCAGCAAGCAGCGCTGCCACCCGCCGCGTTTCAGCCTTTTCCGAATAATAGAGTACGACGCTGTCGGTTTCCTCCGGCTGCTTTTCAGCGCAGGATGCCAGCGCGAGGGCTAGTATACCTAGTATGACAAAATGCATGCGGCGTGCCATTAGCGTAATGTATAACAATGACGCCTCTCTGTCCATCAGGCTTTTGCGCACCCCGCTTACAACGTAAACACCTCATCAAGCAGACATCCAATAAACAGGGACAACAGCATGACAAACATACGCCTGTTTCAAAACTCGCTTCACGCGAACCTTTAGTTCGATAACACCGGCCTTTGAAACATTGCCAGCGCTGCCCACAGCAGCGAAAGAACCTCAACAAGTTAAACCTCACCGAGGTTTTCTAAAAACCCCAGCCGGTGTGTAAGCAGCCGTAACACAATGGAAACATTAAACGAAGCGTGGCCTCTGGAAATGCTTCAATACTATTTTTTCTGCGGGCTTCGCGTATAACTCATAGCCTTTGTTTGTGCCGGAGCAGTCTTCTGTATATGGTAGCGCGCCGCTCCATGACCATAGCCCATAACCGCCCACCCACGAGCGGCGTTTGGTGTGTTCAAACATTTCGCGGTACCACGCGGCTTGTTCGTCAACGTTTGCCGCGTCATTCGTCAGTTTCCAGTTGTTAGGAACTCGCGCCGCGCCGCTCACACTCATACAGCCGGTTTCGGCAAAGAAAAAGGGTTTCTCATAAGCGCGTACAACAGCTTCAATGCGATCAAGCTCGGTTTCCCATGTACCGGACGGGTAATACCCGCTTGATGAAATAACATCAATACAATCCCACCAGCGCACGGTATCTTCCTGATACTTATCAGTGTTGTAGCTTATCGGGCCTTTGAACATCTGTTTTACTTTTGCGGCCAGATCGCGCCATTCCGCTTCACGCCGTTCAGCCATCACCATTTCGCAGCCGAGGATAAACATAACACAGCCGGTCTGTTCGGCAATAGCGGCATAGTGTACGTGAAAAGTTTCATGGGACGCAAACCAGTTCCGCCATTTTGGTTCACAGGGAACATCCCTATCAAAGAAATTGATAAACGCACGCCACGTGCCGTCTTTGCAATTAACCGTCGGCTTCAAGATGACACGCAGCCCAAGCTTCTGCGCATAGCTGATAATTCCGCGTAACTCTTCATCAGCCGGCGTTCCTTCGCCCGAAAAATCAATGGTTTCCGAATGAGCCGACTCCTGCAAACCCGCAGGGGTCAGGATGATATGGCTTGCTCCGGTACGGGACGCCAGCGCTTCAAGGCTCGCTTTAGCTTTATCACTCCCTAAAACACCTCGGCGTGGGAAAGGCGCGAATGTAACAGCGTTTATCAATTCCATATTTCTTACTCATACCGGTAGAACACGAAATCGCCCGGCTCAAGGCACAGTTCGAAGACCTGTTCATCGGCATTGTTGTAGAGCGGCGTGATGGCTTCACCCGCGGGAGCTGTCGCGCCACTGCGGTGAGTGTTACCCGTGAATGGGACGGCCGTAACAGCGCCGCTGCCCCGGACATGCACCCGCACCAGTTCCGGCGCATAAGCATCGGGAACAGAGGTTCCGCCGCCGGTGTAGGAATAGAGGCCGAATGTTTTGTTGTCATAGATAAACAGCGACATCATAGCGCCGCTTCCTTCCGGCAATTCGATGAATACATCGCCTGCCGCAGTTCCTGTAGGCTGAAATTCGCTGCGGATGCGGAACAGCGCGACTTCCGGCAGATTCCGCAGGTCGGAGAACAAGTCTGGCACCACGAGCGTAATCAGTTCGCCTTTGCCAAAGGTGTCGCGTAGTAAGATCGAGCCATGCTGACTGCCATTTCCCGCGTTCAGCAGGGACCAAGAGGCGTTATTCCGGTGTTCAAGTAAGGGAAAACTTACAGCCGCCGCAGCAGTCCGGTGGATTTGCGGCTGCGGACCCGCGCCCGGTTTCGTGATGTGATACTCACGGGCGTTTTCAATGCGCCGGCCCCGGTCGCGGAGGGAACTCAGGTCTTCAATGCCGTTCTGCGCGGACAGGGACGCCCGCATAAAACCTGATGTTACTATGGCCTTGCCGCCCTGGTTCACATAGCGCGTCAGTTTGGCGACGATGTTCTTGTCATGGAGCGCCTGCGCGGTGAGAAACACTACCGCCGCGTGTTCAGGAAACACAGGCGTGGGTTCAAAGGGAATGCCGAGCATACCGAGGTAATCCTCAAGGTGATCCTCGCCCTGGGCGTTATGCGGCAGATAGACCGGAACGCCAACAGGCTTCCCCAGAGACAACATGATCTCATCAATTTGATGAAGCCGGAATCCCAGCGGCGTAATCACCTTGTTGTTGAACAGCGAAGGCCAGCAAAACAGCATGAGTTCACGGGGTTTAGAAAACGCGGTAAGATACGCCTGCTCAAGATAGCAGTCAATCGGGTAACATTCGTAGGGGTCAAACCAGCCGCCGCCGTTCCGTCCGGGCGCGGCGTTTTCCATAAAGCGCATAATCGAGTAGCTTACATACCGGGGCAGGTGCTGATCGGTCTGGGACGGGTGGCGGGTTTCAGTGCCAGTATAGATTGAGTCGAACAGGCGAATTTGTTCGGCGGGGTTGTAGCCGGTTTCCTGAAAACTCTCCACCCAGTTTGGGTATTTGATAATGACGTGTACCTTTGGGTTCACCTTTTTTGCGGGGCCAAGCACGAGGGTTTCCGACACCTCTTTCATCTTGGCGAGCTTGAATTCTTCCCAACTGCGCTCGCCTTTTTCGTTTTGGCAGTCTTCACAGCGGCACTGGCTGAAGAAAAAGTCGTCGATGATAAACTCGTCGAACTGCTCCGCCGTGTATTCCACCATGTTTTTAAGATGCTCCCGCATTGCCTCGTTGCTGTAACAAAAGGTGTTAAAGAGACGCTGGCGTTTCTGGTCTGCCTCGCTCAAATCACTGCAGGTGGTGGTGATGCCGCCGGAAAAAGCGATGTTGTTATCCGTAAAGAACCGCTTGCACAGTTCTATCTTTTCCTTTGGCGCGGCAATACTCCGGTATGTTTCAAGATACACCTTATCGATGTCCACGTAGCGCCTGAAAAACGCGAACTCTTCTTGCAGGCTCTGCTCTGTCGCCTGCGCAACCCATTGAGCGGGACAGTAGACCGCCACGGAAAAGTTTTTATACGCACCCATGTTCATATCTCCTTTTATGTATGATTATGACTTTACCGCGCCCGCAAGACCGTTGTAAATATACTTCTGAGCAAAAACGAACAGAATGATCGCGGGAATTGTCGCCATCAACACGGCGGCGCTCACCACCTCGAAAGGGGTAGAAAGGCCCGCGAAAAACCGGTAAAGCGCCAGGGTGAGGGTTTGGGTTCCCCGAATTAGATAGAGATTGGGGAGATAAAAATCATTATATACCCCGATGCCTTTAATGACCGCCATGGTGATAATCGCTGGTTTTAACAGCGGCAGAATCAGGGTGAAATAGATGCGGAAGTAATTCGCCCCGTCGATCAGGCCGGCCTCATCCATCTCTTTCGGAATGGTGTTGAGCAGGTTCATCACAATGTAGATATCCACAATGCCGGTGCCTGAATACAGCAGAATGAGGGAACCAATGGTATTGACCAGATGCAGACGATAAATAATCTGAAACACCACAACCTGAGTTGTTACCACCGGTATAAACATGGTCATCAGAAACAACAGCATCACGGCTTTTTTTGCTTTGAACTCAAAACGCTGTACCACAAAAGAAACCATACACGCTAGATTCACGCTGACAGCGATTGAAACAACTAACACCACAATAGTAGTAATGAGCGAGCGCAGCAGATTGCCGACCCGTATTGCGTAGGCAAAGTTGTAGCCATTAAGCCAGTTAGCCGGAGGCGTGAATACCGACGTAGACGCGAATTCGATTCCTGTTTTGAAAGCCATAAACACCAGCGGAACAATCGGTATAATGACAAACAGCGACGCGAGTATTAGGACAATGCCTCTGATTATCCGGTATAACTTTGATTCATGTATCATGTTAGCCCTCATCCTTTACGAGAATTCGCTGTAAACCAACCGACAGCACCACGACGATGAATACCACCACGGACATAGCCGCCGCGAAACCCACCCGGTTATCTGTCATGCTCTGCTGAATCTGAATGACCGGCGTTGCTGTTCCGTTTGATCCGCCCAGCATGATGTAGGGAATCTCAAACACCTGAATCGATCCTGAAATACTCAGCAGTACATTTATGAACAGCACTTTCTTAATAAATGGAACCGAGATATACCAAATCTCGTGCCATTTACTACAACCATCAATCGCCGCCGATTCATAGAGTTCATCAGGAACAGACTGGAGCGAGCCGAAAAACATCACAAAGGCCATGCCGTAATAACGCCAGATACTAATTGACGCAATCGCGGGATTTACCACCACGAGGTCCTGTAGCCAGTTGCGGGTAAAAACTGATAAACCCAAGGTTTTCAGCAGTGTATTCAAGGTGCCGGTGTTCTGATAAAACATAATGAAAATTGCCGAAACAATGATGCCATTCAACAGATAGGGGAAAATCAAAATCGCCTTAAAGACGTTGATTCCTCTGAATTTACCATTGACCAAAATAGCGAGTATAAAAGAAAGCAGTAACTGAGGAATTGCCACCAGCATATACCAGAGGCAATTCCTGAACAACAGTAAATACTGCGGATCGGAAAATATGCGCTGATAATTACGCAAACCAATCACGCGGATGTTTGAAACTCCATCCCAGTTGGTAAAACTTAAAAAGACGTTAAACCCAATGGGAATATAACTAAAGACAATCAGGAGAACCAGCGGAATTGTCAGAAAGGCGATAATCATCAACAGCTTTTGTTTTTCCAGCGCAGTATACCGCATTGTTACCTCCGCGCTATTTCAGCGATGAATCGTATCTTACGCCGAGGTCTTTGACCGCGTTGACATAGGCGGTGTTCTGACGGGCGATCTGGGCATTGTAGGCGTTCCAGTCATTGGGCTGAGTGATGTTGAGCGCGTCAAAGGGAAGGCCAGCCCATTTGTTATCCGCGTAGAGGTTTGCTTCTTTCAACACTTCTTCGCTGTTGACGGAGTTCTGAGTGATCGGCGCTGCCACGAGCTGTTTCACTTCGCCGGAACGCACCCTGCCATCCACTAGGGCAAAATGCGGGGGAACCCCTTGTTTCGCGTCCCGGTGGGTGGGAACCACGCCAATAGTTACCAGGTAGTCGGTTTGTTTGGCAAGCCAGTCAAGGAACTGCTTCGCGGCTTCAATGTTCTTTGACGCCTTGTTGATTGCGTAGCCCTGGGCGGGATTTACGCCAATGAAACGGCCCTTGCCGAAATCTGGGGCCGCGTCAAACTTAATGATAGCTTTGTCCTTGCCCGCTGGCACACGGCTCTGTACCTGCTGAAACACCCATGAGCCAAACAGGAACATTCCTGATTTACCATAAGCCACCGCGTCCATAGCCACGCCGAAATCAGCATAGATTTCCTTTTCAAAATATCCCTTTGATTTCCATGTAGTATACATTTTGAGGGTCTTGCCAATCGCGGTGTTTTCGCTAAAGGGCGTCGCTTCATTCATCAGTTTTGCCAGGGTATCTAATTCCCCGCCCACATAATGGGAGAAGGGATCGAGGGTGCTGAGCGGCCAGTTTTCAACCCGGTGCAATGAAATAGGATCAACGCCATTTGCGCGTATCTTCTCCAGCAGATCGTTGAACGCCGCTTCGGTCGCGGGAATTTCAGTGTAACCAGCGGCCTTGATCACTTCTTCGTTGTACGTGATCGCTTCACCATACTCTTTGGCGATTTGCAGGTTATGAATATTCCCATTGACCTGAGTCATAGCCGCGGCCAACTCAGCGCCATACAGCGCGGAGGCTTCCTGTGCACTGAGTATGGGAGCGGTGAATCGCTCAAACTCGGCAACTGATTGGGTAAACCCAGTGGTGTAAATGTCCATGCCCGGATCGCCCACCTGAAGCAGGGACTTTACCACCGCGCCATCGGAACTGTAAGGCACAAACTCAATTTCGATGCCTGTCTCCCTGGTGAATTGGGGCGCGAGGTTTTTCAGATGCGCGGTCGAAGGGTCGCGGTATGTATTGCCATTCGCGTCTTTCAGTTCATCCCCCAGGATTTGCTGAGTCTGGTGGGTATAGATCACCAGCTTTTTCGCGCCACTCGCCGCAGGCGCTGTTCCGCCCGCAGAACCACTCGCGTTTGCTTTGCCGGATACGGCAAAACTCATCACCACCACTGCCACCAGCATGGTGGCCGTCGTCTTTTTCATACATCTCTCCTTAACTAAATAGATTAGTTGTTTTATTACCTAAACTGCTAGGTAAATTCTACCTAAGTATAAAGAGAAAACCATATCTGTCAAGTGCTTTTTGAATATATGTTGCTTGAGAATCGTGAACGTCCATTGTTTCAACCATTGAGAAGCCCGCGCCCGATCCCGCGCCAGACTCAGACACTCAGGGACTTTCTAGAGCAGGCAAAGCTAACGCGGCGCGGTCGACCGCGCTAAGCTGGAGTGGGCGACCACTATAGGCCTGAGTGGTCAACCACTATAGGCTGGAGTGGGCGACCACTATAGGCCTGAGTGGTCAACCACTATAGGCTGGAGTGGGCGACCACTATAAGCCTGATCGGGCGACCGCTCTAAGCTGGAGCAGGCGACCGCTCTAAGCCTGAGCAGCAGCCTGCGATAAGCTGGAGCGGGTGCCTGCGATAAGCCTGAGCAGCAGCCTGCGATAAGCTGGAGCGGGTGCCTGCGATAAGCCTGAGCAGCAGCCTGCGATAAGCCTGAGCAGCAGCCTGCGATAAGCTGGAGCGGGTGCCTGCGATAAGCCTGAGCAGCAGCCTGCGATAAGCTGGAGCAGGCGTCCGCTCTAAGCCTGAGCAGCAGCCTGCGATAAGCCTGAGCAG
>JAISAE010000031.1 GCA_031266875.1 Treponema sp. | reverse complement strand
GTGCCAGACACCGGCGCTGAGTGCCAGAGACCGGCGCTGAGTGCCAGACACCAACGCTAGTGCCAGAGACACCAACGCTGAGTGCCAGAGACACCAACGCTGAGTGCCAGAGACCGGCGCTGAGTGCCAGAGACACCAACGCTGAGTGCCAGAGACCGGCGCTGAGTGCCAGAGACACCAACGCTGAGTGCCAGAGACCGGCGCTGAGTGCCAGAGACACCGGCGATAGTGCCAGACACCGGCGTTGAGTGCCAGAGACACCAACGCTGGGTGCCAGACACCAACGCTTGCCCTGCACTTATCTAAACAGTCTCATGTAAGGTAGCTAATATGCTTACCTACCGTACATCAGAGTCTTACCTACCGTACATCAGGCACTTACCTACCGTACATCAGAGTCTTACCTATCCATAGCTAAGCGCCTGATCTCCCTTACATCAGGCGCTGATCTCCTTTACATCAGAGGCTGATCTCCTTTACATCAGGCGCTGATCTCCTTTACATCAGGCGCTGATCTCCTTTACATCAGGCGCTGATCTCCTTTACATCAGCACATTATCTTCCTTATATAAGAGGCTGATGTACCCCTAGATAAGGCATGAACATCGGCCTTTAGGTATGTGCTGTTGTTAAGGGGAGGTAAAAAGGGTAAGGCCGTGGGTGCGCCAGCTTCGCGTGGGCGCGGCGCGGGCGGGGCTAGCTGCGCCAGAGCGGAGTGGGTGGAGACGCCCGGTGAGCGGTGGGGGCGCGGCGCGGGCGGAGTTACCTATGCCAGAGCAGAATGTTTGCGCGCCTCAAGCGCCTGTTTTTTTTCACACAGCGTTAGCGCAAACGCCTCAATGTCTTCGCGCTGTTCAAGGGTCAGCTCTTCAAGGTATTCGAGTAATACTGAAAACTTCTTGTAGCGTGTGTAAAAGGTATCAATCTCACGCGGCATGGCAGAGTTCGCGCCTTCAACAAGGTACTCTACGCTCACTTCAAGCGCCCGTGCTATCTTAACCGCGTCGTCAACGCGGGGAAGTATGTCTTTTGATACCCAGCTTCTCAACGTTTGATATTTAATACCAGTCTGCTCCGCCAGCCATTCCTGTTTCTGTGATCTCATTTTGATAGTCTTATTAACCCGTTCCCAAAAAAGCAAAGCCATTGCCCAAGTATCATTCATTCGCTGTCTCTGGCGCCGGTGAACCGGCTGATCAGTTCCTTACAAAGTTGCTTGTTTGACTGAATGTAGCTTGTATTAAGTAGATAATTTGACTTATTATGTACTGGTAAGTCAAACCATCTACTTTAAGGGGTGTATCCGCATGGTCTTTTCATCAACGGTTTTCCTGTTTCTGTTCCTGCCATTGGCGCTGGCGGGCTACTATAACCCGCTCTGGAAGGGACGCGCCTTCAGGAACAGTTTTCTGCTGCTGGCTAGTCTTGGGTTCTATGCCTGGGGCGAACCGGTCTTTGTGTTCATCATGGCGCTGTCGATAGCGGTGAACTGGGCGCTGGTTCTGGCTATGGCGCGGCACAGGGAACAAGGGCAGCGGAAACGCTGGCTTGTGGCGGCCATTGGCTTTGACGTGGCGTTACTCGTTGTGTTCAAGTATGTGTCGTTCATAGCGCGGAATATGGGACTGGTTCTGGGTAAGGATAGCGTCGCGCTTACCATTGCCCTGCCCATTGGCATCTCGTTCTTCACGTTTCAGATCATGTCCTATGTGTTTGACGTGTATTACCGCAAGGCTGCGGCGCAGAGGAGCCTCGTCAACCTTGCGCTCTACATCTCGATGTTTCCCCAGCTTATCGCCGGGCCTATTGTGCGCTACCAGACTGTCGCTGCTGAAATTGAGCGCCGCGCTGAAAACGCCGGAGACTTTGCTTTGGGCATGACGCGCTTTGCCATTGGCTTAGGCAAAAAGCTGCTCATCGCCAACTACGCTGGTTTTATCGCTGACCGGCTCTTTGGCCTTGACAGCCTGTCAGTGGCGTCGGCGTGGCTGGGCGCGGTTGCCTATAGCCTGCAAATCTTCTTTGACTTTTCCGGCTATTCTGACATGGCTATTGGGCTGGGGCGGCTTTTTGGTTTTCACTTCCTCGAAAACTTTGACTATCCCTACACTGCGGTTTCCATCACCGGCTTTTGGCGGCGCTGGCACATCTCGCTCTCCACGTGGTTCCGCGACTATGTGTATATCCCGCTCGGAGGCAGCCGCGTAACAAAACCGCGCCTCCTCCTAAACCTGCTGGCGGTATGGGGCCTCACCGGTGTCTGGCACGGCGCAAACTGGACCTTTGTTGTCTGGGGGCTGGCTTACTTTGCCCTTATCGCCCTTGAACGCTTCACCGGCTTTGCGGGCCGGCTTCCCCGCGCTGTTGCCCGCGCCTACACGCTGCTTTGCGTACTGGTTCTGTGGGTGCTGTTCCGCGCTGAAAGCCTGCCGCTGGCCGGGCGTTATATTGCCGCGCTGTTCGGCTTTGGCGCGACTGGCTTTATCGACGAAACGTTCTGGCTGTATGCGGGTAACGGGAAGTGGGTCTTGCTTGCTGGTCTTCTGCTGTCAACGCCTGTGGCGCGGGGCTGCGGAGCGGCGCTTGCCCGCCGCGATGTTCGCGTGTACCGGATTGCGTCCGCCCTGGGCGTGATAGCGCTGTTTTCAGTGTCGCTCTTGGTATGTATCAAGGCGACGTATAACCCGTTTATTTACTTTAACTTTTGAACAAAGGAACAACCCATGTCAAAGAACATAGCCACTGGATATTGCCTCTGCGTAATGGGGTTTTTTATGATAAGTGTCTTGTTACGCGCTTTTACGCAGAATGTACTGGTTGAGATACTGCATATTAATAATGCGTTCACTCAAACAGTCATAGCTGAACGAGCGTTTCTGATGGATATGAACCTATCGACAATAAACTGGGCGCGGCGATACCCATTCTTAGAAAGAGACAGCGCTGTTCGGATACCCAGACTTGATGCTTTTAAGAGTAAGGTTGCTATGTTTAAGGGTAGCATAGAGAGGCTTAAGGGCAAGGTAGAGAAGTATACTACGGAATCTCTGGTAGCGCGGGTCTTTTTCGTGGAAAGCGCGGTGCGCATTGAAAACGCGCTTGGGTGGACGCTCAATGACGACGCGGTTGATCTGGGCGGCGGGTTTATTACCCAGCTGGTTGAACAGCGGGATGCTGGGCCGGGCGCTGACGGGCTTGCTGATTTACACGGTTTTCTCTCGCCATTGAACATCGGCCTGCTCTATGTCCAGAGTCCCCATAAAATCAGTAAGGGTGATGTCATCATTGGCATAAACGATTTCTCAAACGCGAATAGCGACGCGCTCTTAGCGGCTCTAGGCACACGGCATATCCCGTACCTTGACTTGCGGGAAACCATTCTTCAGGAAGGCCTTGACCACCATAGCCTCTTTTATAAAACCGATCACCACTGGAAAGCGGAGACTGGTTTGTGGGCAAGCAACGTCATCGCGGCATATCTCAACGCGCATAACGGCTTTTCGATTGACACCGCCCTATTTTCCCCAGACCGGTTTCGCTATGAGGTGTATGAGAAATGGTTTTTAGGTTCTATTGGCCGCAAGGTAACGCTGATACGGGCGGACCCGGAAGACTGCGCTTTGATATACCCCAAAGAAGAAGCGGATATATCTTTTCAGATACCATCGTGGAATATCGATACTCGCGGCGGGTTTGACGTTATCTATGATTACCGGCACGTGGCAATGAAGGATTATTATAACCACATCCCTTACAGCGCCTACACCTACGCTGATAACGCGCTTATTACGATACACAACCATAAGCGGCTTGATGGGAAAAAGGTTCTTTTCATAAAAGATTCTTTTGTGAATGTAGTCGCCCCGTTCTTCGCGCTCGGCGTGGAATATGTTGACGTGCTTGATCTGCGGCATTTCAACGGCAGTGTCAAAAACTATATTGAGCAAACAAAACCCGACATAGTCATCGTGATGTACAATCCAGGCGTTGATTCCAATATGTTTGATTTCCGTTAGTCGAGGATTTGTCTCTGTGTCTGGCGACAGCCTCTGGCACCGCGCTGACCGGCTTCTGAGCTAGCCATACAAGTCCCAGCCTAAAGGCATGGGTACTGGCTGGCCTGTCGATAATGCAAAGGTGAGAAAGATAGGATTGATCTGCCTTTGCGTATTATGGGTCTCATGTTCCCATTCAAGAGAGGCCCGGACCGCGCCTGAACCTGTACCCGCGCCGGCTGTGGTCGAACAGCCGCAGAGAGACCAGCCGGATGCCGCAAACCAGATCACACCCCAGCAAACAGCGGAACCCGCAGCACCTGTGGCGCCTGCAACGCAGACGCAAGCACCGGTAAGCCAAGCGGACGCCGCAAACCAGACTACGCCCCAGCAAGCAGCGGAACCTGCTGCAGCACCTGCGGCG
Source organism: Treponema sp. (assembly GCA_031266875.1). Lineage (GTDB taxonomy): Bacteria > Spirochaetota > Spirochaetia > Treponematales > Breznakiellaceae > JAIRMT01. The sequence continues at coordinate 13,840 of JAISAE010000031.1, read as the reverse complement.
TCTGCAACGCAGACGCAAGCACTGGTAAGCCAAGCGGATGCCGCAAACCAGACTACGCCCCAGCAAGCAGCGGAACCCGCTGCAGCGTCTGTAGCGCCTGCAACGCAGACGCAAGCATTGGCACATAGCGACGCTTTGGTAGAACAAAGCACTGCCGAAACATTGAGGCCGGCAAACCTCGTTGAAGACCACGCGCAAAACAATATCAGCCTTCCCAGAATCGCCGTGCTGCCGTTTACCGGAGTGAGCGGAAACAATGGTGAAAACATCGCGCTCCTGCTCTCAAACGACCGTGAAATCCAGACCGCGTTTACTGTGGTTCCCAGAACCAGTTCAATAAACAGACTCATAAGCGGCCAGCGCTTCCAGACTTCGGGGCTGACCGACAGCGATACCATCTCCGCCATTGGCAAGGAGTTGAACGCGGACTTCGTGATAACCGGCCATATACGGAAGCTGGGGGAACGGAATCTGGCCATTGTCAACATTGTGCAGGTAGATAAGTTCAGACAAGTTTCCGGCGCTTACCGCGAGTTTTCGGAAATTGGGGAACTGCGGAACCTGCTGCCAGATATTGCCAAGCGTATGGTAGAGGCCACGCGGATTGATACCAGCAACATGCCTGGGCTTGCAATACTCCCTTTTTCAGTGCCGCCAGACGTCAGCGCTGAGGATGCCGAAGTGCTTGCCCAGTTACTCGCTGTGGAGATTGCCAACACCGGACGCTATATGCTTCTTCCACGGACAACCGCGATTACGTCTGTTTTAACTGAAACCCAGCCCGACCAGGCCGCGCAGTTCAGCGTCAAGGCTGGCCTGGCAGATATCAATAGTGTCAGAGCTATTGGTAAGGCGGTGAACGCCCAGTATGTACTTGCCGGAAACGTGATACGGCTGGGAGAAAACGTAAACCTGTTTCTCGCCCAGATACTCAACATTGAGACAGCAGCTCTGCTTGTGGGGAGCGATGTCGAATACCGCACGATTACCGATGGCCTGTACCTCATGCCGGAACTTTCATTCCAGCTTACCGGCATTCATTCCGAGAGGGGAGATTACTCTGTTCCCGTGAATATGGTACGGGTCGCGGGCGGTTCGTTTAGAATGGGCAACATGATTGGTGAAGATGATGAACGTCCGGTACATACGGCGTATATCAACGGCTTTTTCATGGGGAAGACCGAAGTTACCCAAGGAGAGTACCGGACTATCATCGGAACCAATCCAAGCGGGGTGTTTGGGGACACGCTTCCCGTTGAGAACGTAAGCTGGTATGACGCGGTGGAATACTGCAACAAATTGAGCCTGAAGGAGGGTCTGACCCCGGCCTACAGCGGGAGCAACGACAACATTACCTGCAGCTTCACCGCCAATGGCTATCGCCTGCCGACTGAGGCTGAGTGGGAATACGCGGCACGGGGTGGAAACCGCGATTCGCTGGTCTTTTCCTACGCTGGCGGCAACAGCGTCGGGGTCCTGGGCTGGTATAACAATAACAGCGAAAAGCATATCCGGGAGGTAGGCATTAAAAGCCCCAACAGCTTAGGCTTGTATGACATGAGCGGCAATGTGTGGGAGTGGTGCTGGGACTGGTACGGAGCCTACTCTTCCACTGAACAGAGCGATCCTAAAGGCGCACAGCGCGGCTCCTACCGCGTAACGCGGGGCGGAAGCTGGAACAGCAGCGCTGATCAGCTCCGTACCACCTATCGCAACTATGGAGACCCTGCCGTCCGCTATCACGATCTCGGGTTCCGCGTCGTTCGTCCGATCTTCTAATCCACGCCTATTGATGTTCTTGCCCCAAGGCGGCACAACACCAAAGAGCAATTCAAAGTATTACCCTTCAAATGCCGCTTAATTTTGAACAAACAGCCTTCAGGGTACTCGCGTACCTTTTCCCGTTTCATGTTTTAGCCCCATACACAATCCGGTAGGCTTTGACATTACCCTTGAACTCCGCCTCGCCCATGCGCTGGTTAAAACCATTGCCGTCCGTAACCGTCCCGGCCACGGGTCATCGTAAATGAGTTCTCGCGCCAGTCATCATAAGCCACGACCGCGATGTAATGACCATGCCTCGCCAGACACACCTGCGCCGCCTTCCCGCTTTGAACTACCGAAGGCCACCCCGCTTCGGTACTACGCTAGTACCCGTCTCGGTACGAGCGTAGTACCCGCTCCGGTACGAGCGTAGTACCCATTCTGGTACGAGCGTAGTACCCGTCTCGGTACTAGCGTAGTACCCATTCCGGTACTAGCAAGGAACCCCAAACACCGCCGGAACCGCATGTCCAACATTCCGTTTTTGAAATCCTGAAAGGCTATGCCTTCTCTCCCCGCCTTGTTCAATAAGCCGTAGACGGTGTCAAGAACGGCCGCCTCGTTGGAGTGGGCAACCGTGAAGGCGTGGGCGTGTTCACCCCACTTGAGCTCGTCTCATGTTTCTGCCGGTGTGTCGATCTTCTTTTCAAGAAACTGCTCCGCAAGTACAGGCTCCGGGAGTCTATCGGTGGAAACTTTAGGCATGGCGGCCTCCTATCTCCTGCGCGAAAACGTACCTCATCAATAACGTGCGTAACATCGTCAATAGAACGTTTATTAGACGCGGATAAAAGAGCTTCAAACGCATCCCCGTAATCGTCAACCGTTCCCAGCGCGTCGGCATACGCCTCAATCGCCCGGTCAAGCTCATCCTGGCCCGCCTCCAGCATTTGTTTTGCGAACTCGTTCATAAGACGGTAATCCTTTGCTTGTTGTTTTTCCGCTTTGGACGCGAAAAGCGAAGGCTGGTAATCTGAAAGAAATCGCGCCTTACCATGCTGCCGCCGCGCCCACAGGGGCAGGAAGCGGAATGTCGGGCGGTAGCTCTGTTTTGTATTCCCTGGACGGCGCCTTCCATGATGTCAAAATCCTCTCTGGGGATTTCATATTCCCGCTCAATGTACGCCTTTGTGGGCCGCCAGCCGATTGTGTAGCGTTTCGCGTCCCGCTCGGCGCGGTCTTTCTGTAAACCTTCGTCTTTGACAAATTCAAACGTAGGAGGCAACACCCTCACGCCGTAATTGTAGTATGTCCACACAGCGGCGAGCCGGTTGAAACAGGTCGAAACGCGCCGGAGGCCGGCGGCGGCCAGGTCCTGCCTGATAAGGTTATGGGCCTGGGCCGCGGCGTAACTTCCGGCGCTCCCGATGCCGGTGGTGAGCGTCTGTCCCAGCACCGCTTTCGACAGCTCTTTGTTGCACGCCTCAATGTATTCCCTATGAACTGTGGAAATGCTTCCTTTGAACAACGCTTTTGCCCTCATGTCCCGCCGCTATAATCGTGGCTCTTGAACCGTGGAAATGCTTCCTTATGAATAACGTTTTGCCCTCATGTCCCGCCGCTATGACCGCTGCCCGCTTGTACTCATCGCGTTGTTTCGCGGCCTCCGCCTGAATGTCAACGCCAACCCCCTGATCGCCCATGTTATATGCCGCGACAGCTACCTTTGAGGATTGTTTGCCGATCTGGGCTTTGCGCTCAATGATGTCCTCCGCCCGGAGGCCGTTTTCCCGGCAGGATTCTTCAATGGCAAGGATCACGCGCCCAAGTTCGCGCCACAAACCCACAACCCGCCCGCTTATTGCGCGGGCATCGTCAATGAGCTTTTGAGTGTCAGTGTCGATCTCGACGCGATAGACGCCCTTCTTCCCGGCAATGTCGAGAATACTGTGGAAAGCCGCCCAAAAGTCCTGAGTGTGGGCGCAAGCGCTTTTGTTACCCTTCTCCGCGAACATGACGTGGTGGGCAAGCTCATGTATCGCGGTGAACATAAAGAGCGTTTCATTCTATTTACCCTCGCCATCCGCAAAGTTCTTGTTGTGGATGACGATCTCTTTCGTCAGCGGCTTGTAGAAGCCGTTGACTCGTTGCCTTTTCTTCCCGGAGAACATCACCGCGTACTCTATGGGTGATTGATAGACTGTGGTTTCTCTTTTACCGTACCCTGATTCATTCCCTCACTCCTTCATTCAGCCACGCCGGTGCCCCCAAGAACACGGGCAGCGGTGTCGCCTGCCGCTTAACCCGCTCTGGCGACACCGGTACGGTGTCCAATGTTTGGCTCATCATGCCTTTATCCTCTCTTTGAGCAAAAAAGGTTATCATTAATTCCTGCGAGATAGTCCTGTTGATGCGTGCCACCGCCCACGGGGTTTCTTGGCGGGTCATATCCCTGAGTTTCCACGCGGCGAACCGCCCATACTTCCAGTACACATCAGCTATAAGCTGTTTCTCAGCCTCGGCGAGACTGTCTTCCGCGTCCAGCTCAAAGACCGGGCGAGCGCCCACCGGCTCAGTGCGCGTACAGCGGCGGGCATACCGGGCCGCATTCCCACGCCTCAATGGGTTCGGGAAACAACGGCTTGCCGTGGAACGCCAGATGAGCGCCTTGACAGTAGTAGACAAGCCTTTGGAGCTTCAGGGGGGTAAGTCCCCATCAACCGCGTTTTCCCCGCCAAGTTGAACGATATAGTTTGCTACGTTAAGAACGCCGCTCATTTTCTTCACAACACTCTCCTAAGAGTTAAGCTCACCGCTTCCCAGCAATCGAAGGGGTAGCGTCCGTGCCTTCTTGACAGCGGGAAGCCCGCCTCGCGCCTGGGCCACGGAGAACCTCCCGTAGCATGGCGCCATGACAACCGCTCCATGACAGCCGGGCAGAAACACTGTGCCGTCTGTACGCGGCAGCCTCAGCCCGTGCGTGAACTGGCCTTTCACGTGCGGCAAGCTGCCGCTCTCTTCATCCTGAGTCGGCAAGGTGACAGGTCCATGAACCACGCCGCCAGTGCTGGGTTCGCTTCCGCATATACTGATGAATCTATCGCTTTTCTTTCACAAATTTTTTAAACTGCTTGACATTTTTTTTACAGTCTGCTAGAATCTTGTTATGGACTTAAAGAAACGCCAGATGTCTACTGGACATCCGCTTGCTTACATCTTACCTTCTCACCGCTCGCAGGCTAAGGCAAACGCGAATTATTCGCATTTTTTTATACCCAATAAGAGTATTACCATGGCAGAAAAAATTTGTAAAGCCCCCCCCCCCCCCCCCTGTTACCAATAATATATCATCAGGAGCGTTATTACCCTGCTTTCTCATATACTCATCTAAACATCCGTTTTATCGCCTTGCTGCCAAGACAAACCGGACGGTGTTTCACTTTTCGCTCAGGAGGCCTCTGCCATACTATAAGCTAAATAAAGCAGTTCCATCAGCGCCAGAAATGTTAGGCGCTTAGTTTTGGTTATACCAATAAGATAGGATTCTAAAAAATATTGGCTAAAGTTTCCATGCTGTTTCGGCGCAGGTGTAAGTCTTGGCTATTTAAGGTGTTAAGCGTGATCCGGAAAGCTATGATCCTGCTTTCGTGGCTTGGAGGAAAAGTTATGTCCGTAAGACATATTGTTACCCGAAAAAGCTGAAACAGAGAATCGTCGGTTGTCTTACCGGTACTTCACTTGTTTATGAGCGCCAGCTGCTGTACAAAACAGACGGACTTGAAGCGCGGTACGCTCAAACCATGAACACTACAAAACATCCGGCAAGTTTCTTTAACACACGGCCACTGTAACCTGTGCGCTCACGCTCCGTGATACCGGCATGGGAAACGTACATGGACGCAGCGGGATTCCGCATGAAAAATCTTGCCATATGAAAAGCTATGGAGACCCGATGACCGGCGCGGTAGACTTTGACCCCTCTAAAAGCGAGGGTTTCTGGCTGAGTATGAACTTAGAACTGGTTGCCATTAAAAATGGCGCCACCATAGAGCGAATCTCATATACCGTGAAATCTTGCCATGTCAGATGGCCTGTGAGCCGCAGTAAAGAATACGGCTATAGAAATAAGACTGATACACCCCGCATAGCCAATGGAAGCTGTGTTCTCAAAAGGACTTGAGCAGATATTTCCTTACGTTCTGTCTAATTGTGTACAAAAGTTTCATCTGGAGGTTTTTCTTATGGGAGAAACAAAGAAACTTGGTGAAGTATTCACCTGCCGAAGCACGCGGCTGTGCACCCTCAAACGGATACCGATGGTATCTCACGCGGCCGGATCAGGCCTGCCCCCGCTGATTTCGGGTTCCGATGGAAAAGCTTTCTTTACCTTTCAGGTGGTTAAAGAGGGTGTGGTAGGGGTTCACTTGATCAAATACCGGACAGAGGAGCTGGCTTATACTAGCAAAGAGGCGATAACCGCTCCCGTTAACACGCTCAATGTCCTAGGTGGCTGCCGGAATTACCTGTTTATGGCGAGCGCGAAGGTGTGCCAGCCTTTACAACAGGGTGAGATACAGGTTATCGGCATCACGATGTCTACGAGTACAAGTAAGGGAATCAAACTCGCCCATAGGGTAAGCCTGTGGATAGATTTCCCAGCACCACAAATGTCTTCTAACACTACCTGCATAGCAAAAAACACCCTGATGTTGTACCTCCGGCAGATACTGGTAATGCTAGTGAATCTGTACACCGTGCGGGTGGTGTTGAATACGCTTGACAGGCGTATTGACCAGTGTTATACTTGCTTGCTTAAAACAGAAGCAGGTATGATTAAAGATGATTTTGACTTTTACTACAAAAATCAGGAAATGATAGCAAATGGCCATATTGGAAAATATGCGGTTATAAGGGACGCGCAGGTTTATGGGTATTTTGACACGGAAGATACCGTGTTTATTGCCATGAAAATGGAAACGCCGGGAACATTTATGGTCAAAAAATGCCGACAGCGCGGCGAAGATATAATAACGTATCATACGCGAAGGGTCTGGTTCGCGTGAGCTTTCAGGTGTTTATTCTGGTGTCTCTATCCCGGAAGTTCCACGAAATTATTTCTTAGACTGATATTCAACAAGCGTAGCGGTTCCGCACGATTTTTGGATATCCTTTAATACAACATGGATTCCGTTTTACTATGAATACAAGAAAAATAATCAAAAAGACTTAATTTTATTACGGACAAAGAATTATATTGTGGTATTTTCCATTCTTACTATGGGATTTATACTGCTGACTCCAGAGGTTTACCAGGTAATTGTGCCGCAGAAGTATTGGTCTGGGATTTCGTTTGTTTTTCTGTTTATTTTCCATAAAATTATTGCACGTTTTATTATAAAAAATTATGATTATAAATTTACTATGTATTTAAAAGGGTTAATTCCTGTTGTTGTGACATCAATGTTGTTTTATATCACTCAAGATTTCTGGTATATCCGATGGAGTATCGGCGTTACTTTGGGAATTTATTTATTGCAACAGATAATAAAAAACAAGGAAATATTTTAAATTGTTCTGGAAAAAATAATATTGCATGTAATGTGTTTTGTTCTTTTATTATTTATGTGTACCGTGAAGATAACGTCTCTTATAGCTAATAAAGTCTAATATTTTATAATTCAAAGAGGTATAATAATGAATGATTTAACCGCAATAATACCAGTGAAGAAAAATAGTAATCGACTGCCAAATAAAAATATATTACCTTTTGGTGATACTAATTTATTGGTACATAAAATTAAGCAATTAAAACAGGTCGAAGAAATTGATAGGATAGTTGTTTCCTCAGACTCAGAAGAAATGCTCGCGATAGGAATAGATGAGGGGGTATCCTCGGTAAAGCGCCCTGATGAATTTGCCAATGAAAGCAGGCCATTTGGGGAGTTTATTGTATATCTTTGCAATATTCTTGAAGGTACCCATTTTATGTGGGCATGCGCCACTTCTCCATTAGTTGAACCTCCGCTCTATAGAAAGGCATGTCATTTATATTTTCAGAAATTAAAAGAGGGATATGATTCGCTTATTACAGTCCAGAAATACCAGCATTATCTTCTTGATGAAAAAGGACCGCTTAATTTTGAGGTGGGATTAAATCATAAGAATTCCGAATATTTACCAATCTACCATTTTTTTACCAATGGTATTAACATCGCGCCAAAACAGCGTATGAAAGAATGGCATTATAACTTTGGTACTAACGCATATCGCCTTGAAATTGATAAAAGATCATCTGTTGATATAGATGATGTGTATGATCTTGAATGTGCTAAAGCCTGGCTAAATACCCCCCCTCCCCCCCCCCCCCCCCAGTAGTAGTAATACTGGTTTTTAGTTATGGCTTTATAATCATCGGCTTGGCTCTTTTTTGTCTTATAAATACTAAGATAACAAGGAGCCGGTGATGAAAATAGTGGGGGTAATTCCAGCTCGATACGGCAGCAGCAGGTTCCCTGGTAAACCATTGGCTGATATTTGTGGAAAACCGATGATTTGGTGGGTCTATCAACAAGTCAGTAAAGTTCCTGAATTAGATGAAGTATATGTCGCAACTGATGATAGTCGTATATATGATTTATGTCAACAATATGAAATTAAAGTTTTAATGACAGGAAATCATAAGACCCACATTGAGCGTATTCATGAATTGTCTACAAAGGTTTTGGCAGACTATTATGTTAATGTGAATGGAGATGAACCTTTAATCGAAGTTTCTACTATTCAACAAATAATCCCGGTAGAATTTCATAATGAACCTATGGTATTTGGATTATTAAAGATTATAAAAGATCCTGTTGAATTGGTTGACCCGACAAATATTAAAGTAGCTACAAATAAGGACTTGGTTTCTATAATGATGTCAAGGACCCCAATGCCAACGCCTTATAAAACGATCTTGTTTGATTATAGAAAGACCGTTGGAATGGAATGTTTTAATAAAGCTTCATTAGATTTCTTTGTATCTAAAGAACCTGGGTATCTTGAAACGATCGAAGATATTTCACCGTTGCGTTTTTTAGAAAATGGTGTTCCAATACATTATAAAATAGTAGAAAGTGATTCTTTATCAGTTGATACACCTAAAGACTTGGAAAAGGTGCGTTTGATTATGGAAACTCGTTTAGCAAAAAATAACATGCCCCCCCCCCCCCCGTAGTAATACTGGTTTTTAGTTGTGACTTTATAACCATCGGCTTGGCTCTTTTTTGTCTTATAAATACTAAGACAACAAGGAGCCGGTGATGAAAATAGTGGGGGTAATTCCGGCTCGATATGGAAGTAGCCGACTTCCAGGTAAACCGCTGGCAGATATTTGTGGAAAGCCGATGATTTGGTGGGTCTATCAACAAGCCATAAAAGCAAAGAAGCTTTCTGACGTTTTTGTGGCTACAGATGATAAAAGAATAATAGATGTTTGTACCCAATATAATATATGTACAATAATGACAAGGAATGATCATATAACTGCGGCTAATAGGCTGCATGAAGTATCTGAATATATTGGCGCTGATTTTTATTTACAGTTGAATGGAGATGAACCTCTAATCAATCCAGAAACAATAGATATGGCCATTCCAAATGAAGTACCAAAAGAAATAGAATTTGGAACCAATATTATTACCAAGATTCAATATCCGACGGAAAGCATGGACGCATCAAATATAAAGGTAGTATTTGACAGTGAATTCAATGCTTTGTATATGTCAAGGATACCTATTCCTTATCCCTTTAAATCAACATGGTTTAGTTATTACAAGCACGTGGGTATAATTGGATATAATAAAGTCATGTTGGATTTTTATGCGCATTCAAAACCCGGCCACCTTGAAACAATAGAAGGAATTGATACATTACGATTTATTGATTACGGGAAAAATTTGCGTTTCATCGAAGTAGCGCATGGTGATTCCTTATCGGTAGATACCGAGGCAGATCTTATTATGGTTAGAAAAATCATTGAAAAAAAGATAGTCAAGTATATGCCCCCCCCCCCCCCAAGTCAGTAGTAATACTGTTTTTTAGTTACGGCTTTGTAATCATTAATTCGGTTCTTTTTTGTCTTATAAACACTAAGACAACAAGGAGCCGGTGATGAAAATCGTAGGGGTAATTCCAGCGCGGTATGGAAGCAGCCGGCTTCCGGGCAAACCATTGGCGGATATTTGCGGAAAGCCGATGATTTGGTGGGTCTATCAACAAGCCATAAAGGCAAGAGGACTTTCTGGTGTTTATGTAGCAACTGATGATGAAAGAATCGTATCAATCTGTAATGCATTATCTATGCATGTTCTGCTTACCTCAAAAAACCATGATACGCCAACTTCCCGGCTTTATGAAGTCTCAACACAATTAGACGCTGATTTTTATTTACTGATTATGGGTGATGAACCATTGGTTAATGTTCATTGTTTTGAATTGATTATACCTCATAGAAATAGCTGCGATTATTATATAGCGGCGTTAACCAACGAGTTACATACTCCTACAGAAGTCATAGATTACAGCAATCAGAAAGTCGTTACCAATCAATGGGGAGAGGCCCTGCTTATATCAAGAAGTCCTATCCCTTATCCAAAGGGGTTACTTGATTTTACCTATAAAAAAGTAACCGGTGTACAATTATTTTCAAAAAAGGCATTACAGTTTTATAATGAAACATCAAGATCAGCACTTGAGCAAGCAGAAGAGAATGATTTAATGCGATTTGTCGAAAATAGAATACCCGTTATGATGATACCTTCACCCTATAAAACGATTTCCGTGGACACGCCCAAAGACTTAGTGGTAGTTCGCAAAGAAATAGAAAAGAGTATGAACAGTCATGAATAGATTTAAGTTGCTAGATTGTACCTTGCGAGATGGTGGATACATCAATAATTGGAATTTTGGTTACGAAACCATTTGCAGCATCATTAAGAAACTGATTGAAGCGGAAACAGATTATATTGAAGTTGGTTTTTTGAGGAATTGTAACTATGATAGAGACAATACATTATATAACACAATTGCCGAATTAAAGGCGGTTTTGCCTTCTAGTCAGGGTAATTCCAGGTATTCGGTGATGGCGTTACACAATCTTTATGATGTGAGCAAGCTGGAGCCCAATGACGGTACGGTCGATGCTATACGGGTTACGTTTCATAATTATGATATAAACGAGGGATTAGCCTTTGTTCAACAGGTAATGGAAAAAGGGTATAACGTATTTTGTAATCCCATAAATATTATGGGATATTCTGATGTCGAATTACTGAACCTTGTTGAAAAAATGAATCAAATAGGGCCTTATGCTTTTTCCATTGTAGACACTTTTGGTTCTATGATGAGATATGATCTTTTGCGCATCTATTCCCTGGTTGAACACAACTTAAATACGTCTATCCAGATAGGGCTTCATCTTCACGAGAATCTCGGATTATCCTATTCCCTGGCGCAGCATTTTATTGAACTGTGCGTATCGGGGCGGCACGCAATAATTGACGGTTCTCTTTTTGGTATGGGACGTGTACCCGGCAACCTAAGCATTGAATTAATGATGGATTACATGAACAGATTTCAAGGTGGACAATATAATCCAAACGCGGCGTATGACGCTATTGATGATTATGTTGATCCTATAAAAAAGATAGAGATTTGGGGGTATTCAACCGCGTATGCGCTCTCGGCAAAATACAATTTACACCGCAATTATAGTGAGTATTTATTGGGACAAGGGAAATTGCGGGTAAGAGATATAAATATAATATTATCAGGCATAAGTGAATACAAGAAAGCCGCGTATGATGAAAAGTACATAGAAGCGCTTTATTTGAATTATCAGAATGATAGTATAGATGATACATTGGCAAAAGAAACGATTCGTGAGATTCTGGGCAGCAAAGAGGTACTGGTATTAGCTCCTGGGAATTCGTTGAACCGTTATAAGGACAATATTGATAATTTTATTACCGAACATAAGCCAATAATTATTTCAGCAAATTATAATGATATAACATTTGGCGCTCAGTATAATTTCTACAGTAACATAAGACGCTTTGAGCAGTATTCAGCAAATGATTTGGGGAAAACAATTTTTATTACGTCCAATGTGTGTAAAGCCGCAAAAGATGATTGTATTGTGTTTAATTACTATGATTTGGCTTGTGATGAAACGGGTTTATTTGATAATTGTATTATTATGATGATACGATTATTAGTTACTCTGGGACTAAATGAAATTAACATTGCGGGATTTGACGGATTTAACGTTGAAACGCCTAACTATGTATACAAGGATCACCATTCCGATAAGAAGGATGTAATAAAGCAGAATAGCATGATTGCAAAATATACCGAAAAGTTGCGAAAAAAAATCAATATTAATTTCCTTACTCCCTCAATGTATATTAAATGATAATAATAGGTTAAACGCTATGAAAAAGAATTTAAATATCCAGTTATATAATACCCCCCCCCCCCCCCCCAGACTGTACCCTTGTGTACGAGCGGGAGCCGCGAGGCAAATAGCAGGCTAACAAAATATATCTTCTACGGTTGCACGGCAGAGACCGTGATACGGCATATCTGCAATTCGCTTAACCAGGGTGGAGTTAAGTCAACCGCAATCAATCAATATGATATTCACTCGTTGCTGATTGAAACAGGAGCGGTTGCATTCGCCGACCGTGCGGAAGAATTATGGGGGACAGAATACTTCGGACTGCCGATTATCCCGCCAAGCGAAATAGCGAACACGGATTACGACAAGATTGTTGTGGCAGGACTGGCGGTTGAGTCTATTCTCGTGGATTTAATCGGCAAATACGGAGTACCGCCTGAGCAAATCATAAGCGAACCCGCACGATTACCGCTGTTTATGCGTGATAAGTTTGCCTGCACAGTCGCGCCGATGATTTATGCTCGGAACACACAGGGTAGTGTTGCGGAGTGCGGAGTGTTCAAGGGAGACTTCTCGAAAGTTATCAATGCGTGTTTCCCCGACCGCACGTTGTATTTATTTGATACGTTTGATGGCTTTTCCGTAAAGGATACAGCGGCAGACGAGACGATGACCAAATCAGGCAACACGCACTCGTACTTTAAAGAAACGTCAGTTGATCTGGTGTTATCGAAACTGCCGCACCGTGAGAATGCCTGCGTTCGGCAGGGTTGGTTTCCTGAAACCGCAGAGGGCATAGACGATACGTTTGCATTTGTGGTTTTGGACTTTGACCTGTACTCACCGATAAAGGCGGGGCTGGAATGGTTTTATCCCCGATTGGAGCGCGGCGGGGTAATTCTCATCCACGACTACTTCCACAGCAACTACGACTGCAACAAGGCGGTTGACGAATTTTGTGTAGCAAACGGCGTATTTCCGCTTCCGATAGGCGATGTGCTGAGTGTGGCGATTATCAAACAATAAGGAGACGTTGTGAACATTAAACATATTGTTATTGACGTTGACGGGACTCTCACGGACAGCGGCGTATATTACGACAACCACGGCAATGAGTTGAAAAAGTTCAGTACAAAGGATGCCGCGGGTTTTTTTATCGCCCACGCCGCCGGGATTAAATGGTAATAGGAGAAATGCTATGTATGATTTCAGGGGAACATGTCTAGTTTGTCATTCTGATCAATTAGAGTATCTTACCAAAGTACGAGACAGTGAAAAACACTTTGTTTATCGTTGTTGTGTATGTGGACATGTACAATTAAACCCAATCCCATCTGAAGAAGAAGACCGGGTATTTTATCAGACAAATCAAATGGGTAGGATTACGGTCTCAAAAAACATCATGGATGATGAACAACTACGCTTAAAAAATAAAGCATGGATTGATAAACAGGTTGCATTTATAAAAAAAATAATTCCTACGAACAAATCTATTTTTGAAATTGGCAGCGGTTATGGCTGGTTTATAGACGAAATAAGGAAAGCAGGATATAGTGCCGATGGATTGGAGTTGAGTACAGAAAAATGTATGTCCGCGAAAAAGAATTTCAATATTCAGTTATATAATATGTCGTACCC
>JAISAE010000083.1 GCA_031266875.1 Treponema sp. | reverse complement strand
ACCCACAATAAATGGAATAGATTGGGATGAAAGTGTCAGTAGTATTGAAAATAAAGGTGGACAAATATTGTGGTGGACGAGTTCGTCTTATTATAGGCTAATAAAATTTGAAAAAGAATAGAGTTGTTCAGAAACTTCAGTCTGGATGAGACGCACGATTCCCCGTGGGTCTCATTAGGTCATCTCGAAAGGTTTCTCCTGTATTCCTCCTTCCACGAGCTTCGTGTCGCAATCAGACACCCTTGCGCAACCGTCAAAGAGACCGAATTGAAAATCGGATTTACCGCTTAGAGATTATCCAAAACTTTTGAAAGCGCGGCATTCACTCTCTCCTCAATCTCCTTTTTTTGTGAAGGCGCAAGTTTTATTGAAAGGTTTGGAACTGAAAGGCTTATCGGTTCATTTTTGAATAAACAATAGGACTCTATGTTAAGCGCCCTGGCTATTCTCTCAATCATGTTCACGGAAGGGAACCGCTTGCCAGACTCGATCTCCCCTATATATCCCGTTGAGGAATCGCATAACTCGGCCAGCCGCATTTGGGAAATTTTACGCAGCTTTCGATATCCCTTTAAATTTGCGATAAAAAGGTCTTGAATTGTCAAATCACCCGTATCTCCCTGTTTGGAACCATCATTTTTCCCTTGAAACCTTCCCTTACCCCCCTTTCTTTTCTATGTTATTAGCCTATAAAATAATTCTTGACATCATGCTATTAGATATGATAATGTGGATACATGGCTAATAGATTGTTTTTAATCGCTTTTCTAGCCTGTTTTTTGATAAACATTATGGAGGTTTTATATGATGAGCATTGTTTTTTGCTTGATCCATGTGATGTCTATTATTGTATACACTCGGGCGTTCAGAGAATCTAACGCTGTATGTTTTGAAAAAACCAGAGACAATCACGCCAATGTCGTTGGTTATTCTTTAAACGAAATTCAGACCGTTTTGGATGAATTACACCAAATCATGGCGGAAGAATCCACATTGGAGGCAATAAAAGACTGATACCGTAACAGAAAAATCATTAGTAAGGAGAACTGAGTATGAAGAAATTGACAAGCGTGGTGTTATTGCTGGCCGGATTGACTTTTGCCCATGCTACCGATAAATACGCCCCCGCCGGTAATACCCTTGCCGATGCGCTGCAATGGCTGGCGGTGCAAACCGCCAGCCTGGGAGAATATGGCATGGCCTTTACCGGAGACTTCACTGAGCCCGACCCGCGGGATAATTACCGACCCAGCGACATCCGCGAATACCTTGCGGGACAGAGTGGCAACAGAACCAGAGTCCAAACGATCTACGGGATATGTTTTGATTACGCCCAGTACGCATATAACGTTATTTCGGCTTCCCAAAGCTATTACGAAGGCAGGGGGATGAAAAGCGGCCAGTGGTATATAGCGGCGACATGGAAAAACAACCCGGGTGTGATTAGACTGTTCGACCCAGTAGCACGAGGAGGGCCGGACACCATCTCTCCTAATGGTGTGCACATAAAAGAACAATCCCGGCGTAGCGTGCAGAATCACGGTAATAGGCCGATGAATCACGCCTGGCTCTGGGTCATTGGAAACGATGGTACAACCTATTGGATCGATCCAACCTGGACCGATGGTACTGGCTATGTGTGGTGGGGCGTGGTGCGGAACGGCAGAGAGGAGCAGGTAGCGCCGAGGGCGCGGTTCTGCGCGACAAGGCCCCCCAACAGCAGCGGCTTCGCTTCGTTCACGAGCGGCGATGCGAACAGGAACATGGGGAACTATGACCAGGCCATCGATGACTATAACCAGACGATACGGGTAGAACCCAATTATGCCGCCGCCTATAACAACCGGGGCCGCTCGTATTATGCCAAAGGCGACTATGACAAAGCTATCGCGGACTTTAATCAGGCGATTACGCTCGACCCCAATTACGCGGACGCTTATAACAACCGGGGCCGTGCGTATTATGCCAAAGGCGACTTAGACAGGGCCCTCGCGGACTATAACCAGGCGATCACTCTGGACCCTGAATCTCCCCTTGCCTTTAATGGCCGCGCCTATGTGTACCTCGCCCAAAAAGACCATGAGCGGGCCTATACTGACGCTCGACAGGCGATCAAGCTATGGCCCAGGGAACCCACTTGGTATATCACCACCGCCGAGATATTCCTCAGCATGGGGAACAATACGCGGGCCATCACGGACCTTGAAAACGCGCTGAAGATGTTCCCGAATTTTACCCGCGCCCAAGAGATGCTACGACGCATCCGGGGGCGGTAGCGGTAATCACTATGGAATAAACGCCCGTAGGGGCGTTTATATAAGCCGGCAGGCGTAAATGCGTAAGGAGTTGTATGATGAAAAAACTTGGAGCTATGATTTTGGTAAGTATGACGTTACTGTTGCTGGGAGTGTCATCGTGTGCTTCCACATCGAAACTGGATCTTTCAACCCTTGATCCTTCCCGGCCTATACAAGTTGCCGGGGTTTTCATGTATATGCAAGAAGAGGGAATCACTAGTGATGAATTCTACCAAAAATATGGAAAAGGTCTGAGGAATTTTTCTGACCAGTTGTCGCCCGATGACGCGGAAAAATTACTTGAGATTCTCTGTGGCACCGTCGCTGGGAATTGGGAATTTATCGTAGAGCGCGTAAAGGCCAAAACAGGTCTCATGTTGAACGGCGATCAATTAATGCAGGCTTTGGAAGAGGGCGATTCTCATAATATAGTAAGCCAGACATGGGATGATGTCATTTTGAAGAAGCATATGGGGTATTTTTATTCCTGGAGTGTTGGGGCAGGGAATTTTGAGAGACCTGGGGCAATGATTGGCTTGGTTTTCGATGGCTTCTCTGAAAAAATTGAGTTGAATAAGCTCGTTATAGAAACAGCGGATGTGGATGCGTTTGACGAGATAACGAATAGACGCCAGGCAACGATAAACTTTTAAACCTTTAACGCAAACGCGGGTAACTCAAAAGGCGTCTGTCACCATATGCACTGCCTCCGTATGGGGGCGGTAATTTTTGACGGCGAGTAAGACCGCCAGAGGAAAATATGAACAAACAGTATTTTCTGATTCTGTTAGTTTTCGGCTTTTGCCTGAATGCGTTCGGGCAGAATGCAACCAACAGCAGCATTAACATCAACGGCAAAGTATATTATTACAAACCGTCCACCACATCATCGTCCCCACAACCGAGGGTGAGTGGCAGCAGATTTATCAACCATGGGCGCTGGTATGGGGTGGAAGCGGCGAAGGCTTGGGCTGCGCTAGAAGATTGGGCTATGGAACAGTGCGAACATGACGACCCTGAACCAGAAAGTAATGAAACGTGGATGGAGTATATAATGTCGGTTGAGGCCAAACGGGAGCCATGGGATTTGCTCGGGCTGGGGGTGAAGAAAGGAAATAATAGAATCGTAATTCAGTATTGGATGGTCCGCAGAGCAGACGGTCAGGGGTATCGTTCTACCGCAAGGACGATTTATTTCAAATAGGAGGCTTACTGATGACTGCCGATGATTTTTCAGATGACGAACTTCGTTTTATAAAGGCGGCTATACTCACCGCAAGCGCCCAGTCGGATACCGAAGAATTTGAAAACGAAAAACGGCTCCTTGACCATATGCATATAGCTCCGAATAATCCCGCATATGACCACCTGCTGGACAAGATACAGGACGCTACAGACCGCCGTTTCGGAAGGTCGCAGTAAAACAGTGAATGCGGGTGTTTGGTACGTTTTGCGTTTCCCCTTTGCGTTGCCAACATTTTTTCTTTACAGGAGGCTGTTCTATGAAAAAGGTATTTGGTTTGCTTTGGTTCTTTTGCGCCTTGGCTGGTTATGCGCAGATAAACACAGAACAGGAGGCCGCCAGACATTACAATAGCGGGGTCGAATATTACAACACAAACAGGTTTGACATGGCAGTCGCGGACTTTACCCAGGCGATTCTGCTTATCCCCAACAATGCAAATTACTACTTCTGGCGCGGCGCGGCGTATTTCAGGAGCGATGAGTATGACATGGCAATCGTGGACCTTACCCAGGCTATCAGCCTTAACCCCAATAACGCCAATCACTATTACTGGCGCGGTCGGGCGTATGCCAAGAGATGGTGGCCGTATACCTTTAGAGATGACTTTGCCTGGGTCAACGCGCACTGGAATGATGTCTATGAACAGGCTATCGCGGACTTTGAAGCCGCGTTACGGCTCGATCCAAGCCATACGGATGCACGGAAAGAGCTTGCGGATGCGAAAAGGGAGCTTGCCGATGGCCCGGTAACGCCGCCCCCCGGCTTTGATGGTGATTTTTCCATTGGCCCCGGCCCCCTTCCTCCCTGGTAAGTGCAGGGACTTTATTCAGCACAAGGATACCGGCCACTAAAGTCCCGCCCGTTCCGCCGTTGCCTGATCCGATAAAAGCTGGCGGTTATCGGGAAAGAGCCCCAGCCCCTCTTCGAGTATCTTCTCCGCTTCGCCGTAGT
>JAISAE010000098.1 GCA_031266875.1 Treponema sp. | reverse complement strand
ACGATAAGCGAAAAGCAGTACACGGCGCGGGATTTAGCCGCGACGTTTGGGTGTAGCGTGAACACGATACACAGACACGCGAACAAGTTGTTCGGGGAGTCGCAAAACGGGGTTACGCGTTATTTTGACAAAGCGCGGATTACGCTTTTATTGGAGAGTATCAAGAAGTCCGCAGCTGAGAGACGCGGGGCGGAAAGCGTTAACCTTGAACGCTCCGTTCAAGGTGTGGAAACCGGACTTACGCTTGACCTCCAGATAGCGATTGCGGAAAAAGCGGCTAAAGAGCTATGGAAGCGCAAGGCCGAACAGAACGAAGCGCGAGCGGTCAAGGCGGAGGCCGCGCTTGGCCGTCTGACGATAGAACATCAAGATACGCTCAAGGCAAACACCCAGTTATGGAACATAGCCGAGATCACGGGAGCAATCACTATGGACAGAGAGGATATGCTCGCCCTCTACCAGCGATAGTCCGGGGGCTTTCGGGTGGCACAGGCGATGAAGAGAGAAGAGCGCACGGCAGGCGCGACCCGGAATCTTCCCGCTTGACCCGGCTACTTTTTCCCCTTCGGGGTATCTTTCACGTACTCCATGATGTCCCGGCTGGCAATCAAAGAACTCACAAAGCCGGGCTATAATCTTCCCATCTACGGTTTCTCCTTTTGAGAATTTTGCAACTGTTCACAAGGATAGACCAACCTTTTCACACAGATCAGTCTTTTTCATTCCCTGGTTAATCAGAAGTTTAAAAAGTGGATTATAGGATATTCCCATTCTTCTTGTTTCTCCCATATTCATAATATCCTATATTTTATCGGAAAGTAAAGATAAAATATATAAAATTTGTATATTTCACTTTGGGGTCTGCGGCGCTTGGGACTTTTGATGCCCGCACTTGTAAGGATGTTACGGGTAGTGGTATAGTTATAGGAGATGCCATGCTCCTGGAGTATCTCCGTAAAATGGGTAAAGTTTGCTCCTATGTAGGGATATGCTGCTTTCAGAGCGACAATCTTTTTGCGAATATCGTCAGGAATCTTGTTCGCGGGGACGCGCCCTTTATTGCCGGGGACAAAGGCGTCGCATGCGCCTCTGATGTAGTATGCCCGGTTGAACTCTTTCTGACTGGTCGGTGTTATGCAACTTCCTGTGCTACACTTATCGGAGGGATAAAAGAAACCTTGACAGTGTGAAAGATTAGTAATAGAGTTATTGGCATAGGCCAAAGTTACTATAATCATCGCAAGTGTGAAAGAAATCTTAAATTTTTTTGGTGAATTCTATGAAATCCCTTGACATGTTATGACAACAATACACGCTTACCGCTCCCCCTCGCTTCAAAGCCTACGGTTTTTACACTGCCCCTCACTCCTGCGCCCGGCAACCGCTGCCTTTATCTGCTCCTTTAAGGAACCCTTGTGTAATGATAACATGCGGCGCTCCAACAAGCGATCCCTGATAGCTTGACCGTCAATCTCTAATTGCTGTGCCGCGTAACGCGCACGTACTGGTATTGCACCATAAAAAATAACACTAATATAGGAACACTAGGTATCAAAGCCATGACAACACCTAGCTAAGGAGATGCGCCAATGGCAACACTAAACTTTTTACGCGGCTCGATCAAAGGCAAGCTCGGCCAGCTTGTCGGTTCCTCATGGCGGGGAAAGGGCTACATCAAAACATACACCCCGCCCAGCAACCCCAACGCACAGGGGCAGGCAGCGGTAAGAACTATCTTCCAGCGTACCGCCCATATCGCTAAGGCAATCTACGAGTCGGCCTTGAAGCCCTACACCTTCTCCAAGCCCCAGAAGCTAACCGCCTACAATCGCATGATCCAGATCAACAAGACGATGTTTAATGAACTCTTGTTCAATCCATGGATCACCTCAGCCACCATCAAAGGCCACGGAACCCCCGCCGTGGCCGTCAAGGTAACGTTTGCCGCGATTCTAGGGGACAGAACGGACAAGGCGATAGCCGTTCTGCGACAAGGAACTGGCGACGCGAGGCTACCGATTCTGTGTCATAGACCTGTCGCTCGCTTACGGCAGCCTTGAGCAGGCAGCCTATATCGCCGCCAATGAGGTCATAACGCCCATTATGCCCGACCCTTTCGATGTGGACGGTTTACAAATCTTCATCTCTAACCTCGCCACGCTGAAAAAGAACATGACTCCTGCGGGAATCGGCATAGCGACCTATAGCTGGCTCGTGTTCAACGCGGTTAACCACCGTCCAGCTGGCGGGAAGGTACTATCAGAGCGAACAAGGGTGAGGCTAAGTAAGGGAGATAAAACACCTGATGCTTGAGATGAGCTTTGCCATAGCGGAAAAACAAAGATGACTCCTGACCGACCCAAAGTATAAAGACGGACGCTCTTGACCTTATATCAGACATTCTTGAACTTTGAGCAGACTTTTTGAGGCTTAATTTTTTATATTTGTATTGACTAATTATCTTTGGTGTCTGTCAATTATTCGGTCATATTTTCTGTTTTCTTCTTCTAGTAATTGCAAACGAATCCTTTCCCGTTCCAGCTTTAGTTCTAAAGCCTTTTTCTCTTGTTTTAGCTTTTTGTTCTTATATCCAAAAAAGCATATAACACCCGGCAAGCCAATAAACACGCATAATACCTCCACTATCTCTGTTATATCTAACATCATTTTATCCTTATTGTTTTATTTTTATAATCAATGATAACAATGTTATCAAGAAACAGTATATTCCCGGTAATGCCCCATATACCCTCCGACACGATAAAATTGTCAATTGAGCTGAATGAAGTATTGTAATATACCGTTTTCCCTTTAAGATTCTTTCCACAGATAGACACGTCCTTTACAATTTCATGCCCATTGAGAGTAATATCCGTTCCCCAGCTTGAGGCTATTCTGACATCCACTATGCCTCCACTAATGCCCAGGGCGTTCTCTTTTATGGTCAACAGGGGATAGGCGCTGGAACCAGTGTCAAACATAAGCAGTTCCCGCTGCCCGTCTATCAGAAAGGGGAACAGCATACGGTTGTTCCGTATCTCGCCGGTTTCCACCACCACGGTCTGATATTCAAGTGGCATCTGCTCAGTAACGCAAAGACGCTGCGCGGGAAAATCAATGATTAATATCTTGTCCTGAAACATATCAGAGCCAATAGTGCCAATATCTATGCTCTTATCCGAATCAATATCTCCCGCCAGAACACGCTCCCCGAAACCCTCGTACTTAAAAATACGAAGCTCATCAAGAACAAAGTCCCCAAACCCAAGACTGATGGGATAGAAGTATGGAAAATCCCCTGTCCTGTTGAACTTGCCTGCCAGAGACGGGTACGCTTCAAGAAAAGGTGTCAGAGCATTCCCATAAAACAGGGAAACATTAGCCCCTAAATCAAACTGCATCGTGAATGTGCGCGGTATATCATCAATAGTAACCGGTAGATATATCGCGCTTTTATTGCTGTCAGACCAGTTAAAAGGTATCCACGAAACCGGAACTTCCGCCCCCGCGCCTTCGTCAGTCCGGCTTTTCGCCGTGTTACACGCAATAAGAAACACCACTAATACAACACCGCTTAATAAAACCGCGATTCGTTTGCTCACGCTTCCTCCATCAGACCTAAAGCCGTCCCGCCAGGGCTTGCCGCGCTATGCTGGCCATATCCCGCAGCGAGGTATAGTCGCTTTCATATACAGCGTCCAAACGCTGTATAATGCCCGGCAACGAATTCTTCTTGTTACTTATCTCCGCCTTTTTCATAAGCAGATACGCTTCCCGCATGATCCCTGACCGCGCCTTATAGGTTTCAAGGCCACTGTCATAAGCCGTGTCGCTTATACCAAGCTTATCCCGCAGCAACTCAAGCGTGGAAACAAGAATACCGCGATGTTCGTATAATTTAAAAAGACTGGTCCCTATCGAAAACGAAAGTCCCACGTCCGGCGTGGAAATCAGACCCGCGAGAACGTCCCGCATCCCAATAAGACAGCCTAAACCAGTATAGTTGACAAAGCACTCTCCTGCCTCCCGCGTCTGCTCATACCGGACAAACTCGCGGCGATAGCCCGTATACTCCGCTTCCAGTTTTTTGAGCGCCATCAATATAAACAGCGTGTCGTCATAATGAGCCGCACGGATTTTTATAGTGGTAAGCGGATAAAAATACTGACAAGCCCGCTTAACCCGCTCAAGCGGATACTCACGGTAATACGCGATGACGCTTTCCACCGCTGCCAGAACCGTGTCGTATCGCAGCTCAAACTCCTCAAACTTTCCTGTTCTCCCATTCTGGAGAGGGCTGTAAAAAATACGCCTTTCTTCGTCATAGCCATACATAAGCAGCTCATGTATTCTGAATTCAGGATTCTCAATCAGCTTGCCAGTGTCAGCGTCAAGCATAACATAAGCGCCTGCATCTATCCATCGCTCAATATGACTTGCCAGGTCTTGAACGCCGTATTGTTCCAGCGGAAAACTCCGCTGCTCCAGAATATCATAATAAGGCGTCGCGTAACGGTCTAACCCGTCACCAAAATGGATATGCCCACCCCAGTGCATGAACACAGCATAATGGCTGGCAATCCACTCATGGCCGGATGGAGCGGTCCCAATAATACTGGTTCTGAAAAAATTCCAACATTCAGATCCTTTCTTGCAAAAGAAAACGTTGAAGGGCTTCTTCGGTTCATTAGGCCCGCGCTTACCACCGCACTCAGACGGATTTTCTATACACCCTCGTAAGTTGAGCCATGCTTCATTAGCATAGGCAACAACATTGACATCAACCTCATCAGTCTCCGGCTTATACAAAGCTACCTTCATACCGTACCTCCTTATTCAGTTTTTTTATTATAGAACTTGTCCTGAAAGCCAACGCTGCTTTCAGGACAAGCCTGGAAAAAACTATCGCTGACAGCGTGTTTTCTCCAAAACAAGCGCCTATCATCCTTCGCAAAAGTACGGGGTTACGGCAATCGCTTGCTAGTATGCAACCTGCACCCCAACCAGAGTCTCTATCATGGTACATAAATCATCCAGGGCCTGTTCTGGACCAATGATTGAACTCAGGTATTCGTCTGGAACAGCAACGTCAAATACCTGTTCCAGACCAACCAAAAACATCATGTAGGCCATCGAGTCCTGCACATAATCGTTGAGCAAAAAGTTTTCACTCCTATCAGCAAAAATACCCAGGTCATTAAGACAGCCGATTACTTTTTCCCGTATCTCCATCCTCTCCATAATAAGCTCCTTTTAGGCGTACTCTTTAACATACTCACTGTTTAAGCGATCAAACAGCCTAAGAATCGCGTCAAGCGATGAAAACTCAATACTACAGTTCGCTTCATCAGACGCCTCGTCGAATATTCTCGCGGGACAAGTACGGTTCCGGCATAGCGCCCATGTCGTACATGACGCGCATTTCTCCACTTTCCGTATAGGTTGGGCAAGCCATTGGTTCAGCTTGTCATAATCAAGGAATAAATCTCCGTTCCCGCTGATATGGCCCAGGTGATTATACTCTTTGTCAAACCTGACGGTACATTTATACATAGTGCCGTCACTTCCCAGAATAAAGGAATTTCTGTCAGCGGCGTAGCATATTGGATTCCCCATGAGATTGAACGTATCAGTCTGACTCAACTTTACTCCACTATTCAACAGCCTTGTATATACCGTGTCCAGAGACTCCGCCAGTTCGTCTTTCATGCCTTGAACCCGCTCTCCGCCCCAATCGCCTGCCAGACGGAAAAGGAAACTGAAACGTGGATCATTCCCGAATTCAGTAGCCATAAAAGAACCATACTCCTCTAAGCGGGAAAGCTGCGGCTTAGTGATATTCGTCCGTATAGCAATACTAAGCTGCCTTGCTTTCACCTGATCGCGGATCCCTCTTAGGTTGGCGATAATCCGCTCAAAGGTCGGCCACCCATTGATAAGAGCGCGGGTCTGGTTGTGGTGTTCAGCCATACCGTCCAGCGTAATCTGATAGTGCGTAACCTTGCAGCGCAGCATACGCTCCACCATGGCGGCGTCCAGTAGATAGCCGTTGGTGGTCATGTGCGCACTATAAGGCTTCCGCCCCTGGGCGCAGATGTCTATGACCGCCGTTGAAATACGCTCAATTTCTTTAGCGGCAAGCAAAGGTTCGCCGCCAAACCAGCCTATTGAAACGCCAGTATAGTTCCGCAGGTTCTTTCTTATATATTTTATAAAGGCGTTGATAACATCATCGCTTATGTTACCCCGCTTGAATTCCTCATAACAATAAGAACACCGGAAGTTGCACTGTTCAGACGCGAGAATGATTGGACTAAAGATGCCGTTGTACCTTCTCGTGGTATACTGGACATCTGCCGCCAGCTCTTCATAACAGGCGTCATCAACAAAGAACCTGTCCTGAGCAAGGCTCGTGAAGAGTGGACTGTCAGGGGTCTTACACTGCTCAAGCGCCCGCTGAATGTTCGTGAGTTCCAAAGGGTTCATAACTCGCCCAATCATGTTTGTCAGATGATTGTAGAGCAGCGTGTAGCCCTCTTGGGGCAGACAGTGGTTATACATTGATTCCTTCAACAGTTTCATCTTCCATTTTTTTGTCTATACATATACTAGGGATCGAAGTTTCCTTATCAGCGTCGTCATCATAATAATCGCTCATAAGATATACCCCTTAATGCAATATACATCCTTAACATATATTTTGTGAATAACTTTTTCCAGTTATTCACAAAATGGCGCCTAACTCCACATATACGCTTCTTCGTATATACCACCCATCTTGGCAGTATAGAGACAAGCCCCGCGCCGGCTGCCGCTTTATCCGCAGCCGGCGGCCTGTCGCGCCGTTGCCTGTTTGCCTACGCAATCACCCGCGCCCGTAGTACCGGCGACAGCGGCCCCAGCCGGCCATGCTCGTTCTCCCCGCACAGTGCGCCGGAGAACGTCCGGCCCCACCGCGTATCCCCGAAGGCGAGTACCTCCCGCGGGCGGGTGCGCAGCTTACTGGAAACCGGCTCTTTTTTGGCCAGCATTACCGATGCGTCCTTGAAAAATAACGATGCCCATTATGTGAATGAACGCCTGTTTCATCGCAGGTATATACCGGACAAGTTTCATGCCAATTATGTCCGTCATTATAGGCATGACCGCTGTAACAAACGCCGTTATGATAATGGTAATCCGTTACATAGCAATCCTGAATGGAACAAAGGGGATAAACCCCGCTCCGGTGTCCATTGCCGCCATGCCCATGAGCAAAAAGCGGCAAAGCCGATAAAGTCAATAACAGACCGATAATCCAAACTTTTTTCATAAAAACCTCCAAAAAGAGGTTTATTATATTAAAGGCTCATATCTTTGTCAACGCATTATTTGCAACAACTTTTCAAAAAATTTAAGCTCCTATTTCGCATAACTACGATATATACGAACTTTGTATATACCACCCATTTTGGCGGCGGTATATACGACAAGCGCTCGCGCCAGCTGCCGCGCTGTCCACAGCCGCCGGCCAGCCGCGCCGCTGCCCGCTTGCCTACGCTATCACGCGGCTCTGGATCGGCGACAACGGCCCCAGGCGCCCCTTCTCGTTCTCCCAGCACAGCGCAATGTAGAGTGTCTGGCCCAACTGCGTGTCCTCAAAGGTGAGTATCTCCCGCGGGCGGGTGAGCAGCTTACTGGAAGTCAGCTCTTTGTGGCTTGTGGGGACGCTTCCGCCCACTTTGTAGAAAGCGACCGCGCCGTTATAGCGCAGCGGACGGGCAGGATGTTTCACGATGACTTGCAGGTATTCACCGCCCTCCAGCGTGAAAAGGACGATCCCTGTTGGGTCGGGGACGTCAGTACGGATATGGTCTTTTTTCTCAAGACCGAAGTCCAGCAGTATTTCGGGGGTCAGCACATCCAGTGGGTCAGGGTCGAGGTAGGCGTTCTTTATCTTGCGGATGTTCTTTGTCAGGTCATCGCGTTTCTCCTTGCGGTCTTGGCGGTCGACTTTGCCCGCGTTGGGTGTCTTGGCGACGTGATAAGCGGTGGTGTAGACAGTCAGTTTCTCCGTGTTGCCGGTTACAAGCACAGTGGGGATACCCAGCAGGGTCGCGTAGGTAAGCGTCCCCGCGTTGAAGGTGGTCGCAAAGCTCAGGAATTCCGCCTCTGAAGCGGAAAATACGTCATTGCTCATGGTTTACTCCTTTTGGTTATTTGAAAAAGGATACCTCTATGAGGAAGGCTCTTACGCGCTAGAGAACAAGCCTTTTCCTCTAGAGGAATGACTTTCCCATCATGAGGAAGGCGCTTACACGCTAGAGGAAGGGCTTTCCCGTCATGAGAAAAAGTAGTGTTGGGTGGAATGGGTCTTGGTTTTGTTTTAACCGCAAAACCCTTTAGATGTGTTCTGGTGGAGACAGCGGCGCGCCCGTATATAGATAAACGGCGCGGACGCGATCATCTCGCGCCCGCGCCGTTTATCTATGCTGCTTAAACAATGTCAGCGGATCAACTTACCAGCTTGCCAAAAGCGGCAATGCTGGCGTTGTCTCGTGCGCGCCCCAGTTCCCTGCCGTCTTTGGCAAGGAGAAGCGCGGTTGGGGTGGATAATACATGGCGTTTTCTTGCTTCGGCAAGGCCAGCTTCGGTGTCGGCGTTCACCATGTCTACTGGTATGCCCAGACGACCAGCCGCGACTTTTGCGCCGGGGCAGGCCGGACACGCCGGACGCACGAAAAGCAGAACACGCGAGTCAAGATTCACGTCCTGAGCTTCACGCGCTACCGGCGTACAGGCGACTGACACAGGCGTTGCAGCCTGCGCGGGAACCGGCTCTTCAGCAGCGGGGTCCGCGTTATACAGCAGACGCTCGCCGTATTCTTCACGCTTCCCCCGGTTCCAGTTCCGTACCGAGCGGTAGTACCCGACGATACGGCTGTACACTTCCGCCGGATTGCCCTCAACAGTGGCGAGCGCTTTCCGCGCCGCCTCTAGGTCTCTTTCAATGTCTACAAGACTTCTCATAACGAATCTTCCTCCAGTCGTTTTGACATAACTTTTTATATGGTATTCAGTCGCTAACTAGTATCGCAACTGAATAATCATCACTTTTTTAACTTCGCCGCGTTATATGGCAGCGGCGAGAACCTCTTCGCGTTCGTTTTCTAGTTCCATGATTAATCTTTTGAGTTCAACCTCCTTTTCGTCCTTACACTTAGGACAGGTAAAGTGTTCCCCCACAAGGTAGCCGTGAGTAGGGCATACCGAAAACGTAGGGGAGATTGTGAAGTAGGGGATGCGATAGTTATGCGCTATCGCTTTTACCAAGTCCCGGCAGCTTCGCCAGTCCTCAATTGCCTCGCCCAGAAACACATGGAAGACCGTGCCGCCTGTATAGGCGGTTTGGAGCGCTTCCTGCATATCCAGCGCGTCGAAGATGTCCTCAGTCTGCATCACCGGAAGCTGGGTCGAGTTCGTGTAGTACGGCTCGCCTGTGCCGGCGGTGATGATGTCCGGGTAACGCTTCTTGTCATGGCGGGCGAGGCGGTATGAGGTGGACTCTGCTGGTGTTGCCTCAAGGTTAAAGAGCTCACCGGTTGTTTCCTGAAAGTCGGCCAGCTTGTTCCGCATAAACTTCAGTACCGAAAGCGCGAAGGTTCTGCCTTTATCAGTGGCGATGGTAACGTTGCTACCCATGAAGTTTCGCAGACATTCGTTCATGCCCACCAAACCTATGGTGTTAAAGTGGTTATCCAGCGTCTTGAGGTAGCGCTTGGTGTATGGGAACAGGCTGCTTTCCATAAGCCGGCTCACTGCTTTTCTTTTTACGATAAGACTCTCCTTAGCAAGCAACATGAGATTTTCGAGGCGCTTGAAGAAATCAGCCTCGTCTTTGGCAAGGTAGCCAATGCGCGGGAGGTTGATAGTAACAACGCCCACTGAGCCGGTTAGCTCGTCAGACCCGAACAGGCCGCCGCCGCGCTTGCGCAGCTCACGCTTGTCCAATTGGAGGCGGCAGTTGTGGGTGATAAGCCCTGACGCGAGGGTGAAAAGATGCGGCTCGTCCGCGACTTCAAAGCAGAAGAGGTTTTTCCCTGCCTGTGGGCCGATGTTCTCTATCGCGCTTATGCGGTAGTAGCGGTACTGGGCGTCTTCGGTGAAAAAGTCTTCATACGCGACCTTATCAGTGTATGAAACGCAATAGGCAGGCGCGTTATTCAAGCGGTGATCAGTGACTCGCGCTTTTCGCCCAAGCGAGGCAAACAGGTACAGAAGGCTATCCCGTAACGTGGACGAACCGGTATATATACACTTCTTTTCGTTACTACTGCCGCTGGCGGCGCGATAGCCGTCAATGAGGGCTTCTCGAAATGCTACGGAGGTGTTGTACACAAGACGGGTCATATCCTTGTCGGTTGCCCGCTCCCCGGATACATAGCGGGAAATTACGCTATAGCTACCGCTTCCAATGTGTACGGACAGCAGTTTTCCATCGGAGCGCGTATGAGCGTGATAACCCAAGGAGCGCCAGAACGCTATCACTCGCGCCGCGTTTTCAACATCACGGTCAAAGCTAAGCGAATAGCTTATGCCTTCATCGCTTTTGCTGCCGTCGCCCAGGTACAAGCCAACCGCGAAGCCAAGCTCCTGACAGCCTAGGGATTCCTCCGGCTCAATAGACGCCTTGTTATAAGGAAGCCACATCCCGGCTGTCAAATCTTTCGCCTTCACCGTACCGCCGTCCTTTGTGGGCTGAAGGTGATTCTCGCCCATAAAGACACAATCGCCGTTGCTCAAGGTGATCTGGTACACGTCGGTCATGGAGGTTTGTACGGCTTTGGCTGGGACCCAGCCATTGGGTGTCCATACCTCGTACTCTGAGCCTTTCACCTGCATTGAGTTAACAATGTCCTGTATGCTCGCTACCCTAATGCCTTTGTTGGAACGCGCCCATACTTTGGTAGTTCCCAAAAGCGGACACATTGAGCGCACGTCTTCGGGGTTGAGGTCTGAGTTGACAAAGTTCTGGAAGTACGGCGTACCATAGCGGCTGGTCATCTCAAAAAGGAGGCGGACGTTGTCCCCGTCCCAGTTAAAGTCCGGCGTGATGTTGTAGGTGGGGATCGGGTACTGAAAGCCGCGTCCGTCAGCGTCGCCTTCAATCATAAGCTCAATGAAGAGCCGGTTTACGCGATCCATCTCGGTGGCGCAGTCGCCATAGGTGAAGCCAGCTTCCTTGCCGCCAACAATGGCAGGCTTGTCGCGGAGGTCGGCAGGACAGGTCCAGTCAAGGGTGATGTTGGTAAAAGGCGCCTGACTTCCCCAGCGGCTGGGGGTGTTCACACCAAAGACAAAGCTCTGGAGGCACTGCTTTACTTCCTTGTCGCTGAGCTTGTCGGCCTTCACAAAGGGCGCGATGTAGGTATCAAACGAACTGAACGCCTGTGCGCCAGCCCATTCGTTCTGGAGACAACCCAGGAAGTTCACCGCCTGCTGCATAAGCGTTGACAGATGCTTTGCCGGCTTACTCGTGATCTTGTCGGCAACGCCGCCCAAGCCTTCAGCGATAAGCTGGCGCAAAGACCAACCCGCGCAGTAGCCGGAGAACATCGACAGGTCGTGGATGTGAAAGTCGGCGTTGCGGTGCGCGGCGGCAACCGCTTCGGAATAGATGTTCTTTAGCCAGTAGTTGGCTGTAATCGTACCGGAGTTGTGGAGGATAAGCCCGCCCAGGGAATAGTTGACGTTGGCGTTCTCGTTGACCCGCCAGTCCTTCTGCCCCAAGTAGCCTTCCATCGTGGTATCAATGTCCAGATAACCATTCATCGTGATATTGATGTCCTGCATCAGCTTCCGGGTGTCGCGCATGGCCTCATGTTTGGCGCGATAGAGGATGTAGGCCTTGGCGACTGCCGTCTCTCTGGCTTCGATAAGGACAGTCTCCACAACGTCCTGTATGTCCTCGATAGCGATGGAATCTGCGGTTCCGGTGGTTCCAGTTCCAAGCCGCTCAATCTGTACTTCGACTTGAACGGTCAAGTATTCAAGTCGCTCAAGATTCACGTCATTCTTGCCGACCGCCTCAAACGCCTTACCAATGGCGGCGCGTATCTTCTCACGGTTATACGCTTCGGTAGCGCCGGAGCGTTTCACCACACTTTTTAACATAGTTCCTCCTAATCTTCAGATGAAGACTATTCTGACTCAAGCTTCTGTATCTCGTTGGAAAATTGCTCAATGTCCTCAAAATGCCGGTATACCGACGCAAAGCGAATATAGGCCACACGGTCAAGCCTGCTTAACTTTTCAAGTACGATCTCACCAATGGCGGCGCTCTCAATCTCATGGTTTGCTTTCCCAAACATAGCTGAGGCATCCTCAATTTCATTTATAAGACTCTCTATCTTCAGTTGAGATACTGCTCGCTTCTCAAACGCACGCTGAACGCCCTTCTCGATCTTGGAACGCTCAAAGGGTTCCCGCCTGCCGTCCCGTTTAATCACCATGAACTGCTTATCTTCAATGCGTTCATAGCTTGTAAAACGATGCCCACAGGCGTTACACTCCCGTCTGCGTCTTATAGCGTCTCCGTTGGCCAATGTCCTAGATTCGATCACTTTGTCATCGAAACTTCCACAATGAGGACAGCGCATAATTTGCCCCCTTTAAGATACTACCCTATATATGGTGCTTATTTTACATAACTCTATAATATCACACTATCTATTGTGTGGCAAGAGGGAAGAACCCCTTTTTATAGGATTTTGGATTTTTTTATGGCGATGGCGATCTCACCGGCGAGGGGTAAGAAGAACTCACCCGGAACCTACAGAGTACGCCGGCGCGGAATTAGTGTTATTCTCAAGCTTTGTGAACAAAGAAGTAAAGATCGAGGAGTTCCACGCGGAACGCCGCGACCTAGTCGCGGAGGTTCTGGTAGTCGCCTACGAGTTCGCGGAAAAGCTCGTTTCGCACGCCTTCAATCGTGAAGCATCGCTCGTAGAGCAGGTACTTGAGGCGCAAAAGTATCCGGTACGAGCTTAGTACCCGTTTCCCGCGCTAGGCTACCGCGACTTCCCGCGCTAGCTTAGTACCCGTTCCGGTACGAGGCTAGTACCGTTTCCCGCGCTAAACTACCGCGACTTCCCGCGCTAGCTTAGTACCCGTTCCGGTACTAGGTTAGTACCGCTTCCCGCGCTAGCTTAGTACCCATTCCGGTACTAGCTTAGTACCCGCTCCGGTACTAGGTTAGTACCGCTTCCCGCGCTAGCTTAGTACCCACTCCGGTACTAGGTTAGTACCCGCTCCGGTACTAGGTTAGTACCGCTTCCCGCGCTAGGCTACCGCGACTTCCCGCGCTAGCTTAGTACCCGTTCCGGTACTAGCCTAGTACCGTTTCCCGCGCTAGCTTACCGCGACTTCCCGCGCTAGCTTAGTACCGCTTCCCGCGCTAGGCTACCGCGACTTCCCGCGCTAGCTTAGTACCGCTTCCCGCGCTAGGCTACCGCGACTTCCCGCGCTAGCTTAGTACCCGTTCCGGTACTAGGCTGGTACCGCTTCCCGCGCTAGGTTAGTACCCGTTCCGGTACTAGGTTAGGGCTTGAGTAGAGCTTCTGGCTGTTCTTCTGGGGCTGAATGAGCGGAACTTTTTTCTTCAGTAACGGACGATGTGGGTCTCAATCTGTAGGAACCGCTTGATGTCTCCAATAGCGTAAGAGCCTACGACTAATCACGCGCTTTCTGCGAGGAACGTACCTCAAGCGAAACCGGAATGTGGGTAAAGCCGAGGTCTTTGCGAATACGGTTGCGGAGATAGGCTAGATATGGCTCATGTATGGCTTGAGGACGGGAGGCAAAGAACACGAACTTCACTGGATTAGCCGAGACCTGCGTTATATATCGTATCTTGAAGCGTGTGGTTGGCCCTACTGGTGGCGGGTATTCTTCCAGCCAACGCGCCAGAGCCTGATTCAACGCGCTGGTTTCAACGCGTTTGGTCAACTGGCCATACATCTTGATAGCCATATCCAGGAGCTTGTCCGCGCCGGTTCCATCTTTGGCGCTTAACGGTAGGATAGGCGCATACTCCATCTGCCCGAACAAGAAGCGCATCCGGTCAACCACAGCGTTAAACGTGTTTTTGACCGTAGGCATGGTGTCCCACTTGTTGAGCGCCATGATAACGCCCCGGCCCTTGTCGCAAGCCAGCGCCGCGATCTTCTTGTCCTGATCCGCAAGCCCTTCCTGCGCGTCTATCAGTAAAAAGACTATATCAGCCTCGTCAATGGCTTTTATGGCGCGGTTCACCGAATAGTATTCGATATTCTCCGTTACCTTTGACTTGCGCCGTATGCCGGCAGTGTCCAGAATAACAAACTCTCTTTTGTTATATAAAAACGTTCCCTCCACCACATCGCGGGTGGTACCGGGAACATCGCTGACGATAGAGGCGGCTGACGCGGTGAGCCGGTTCGACAGTGTGGACTTACCGGTGTTGGGCTTGCCCAGAATGGCGATGCGGATGGGGCGCGTCACGTCATTGTCCGCAACAACTGCGGAGAAGTCCAGCCGCGCCACGATAGCCGCCTCAAGCTCGCCCACATGGTCGCCATGCTCCGCTGAAATCATAAAGACCTTGTCAAAGCCACGGGACAGCAGGTTCCAGGCGTCTTCCTCCCGCCGGCCACCCTCGGTCTTGTTTACCGCTACCAGCAGACGGTGTTGACAGGGACGCAGCAACTCAATGAACTCTTCGTCTTCGGGTGTGAGGTCTCCGGCTTCCAGTATCAGCACGATGAGCGCGGCGTGTTCCAGCGTCAGAAGTGTTTTTTCCTTTACAAGCGCGTCCATCTCACGGCCAATGTCGTCAACCTCTTTCACCAGCTTGAAGCCGCCGGTGTCAATGAGCCGCACTGGTTTTCCGGCAAGCAGGGTGTCTTGGGCCACAGAATCGCGGGTAACGCCGGGCGTAGGGTCAGTGATGGCGCGGCGCTTTCGCAAAAGCCGGTTGAACAGCGTGGATTTGCCGACATTGGGCCGTCCCACAAGGACGACCTCCGGCAGGTTTCGATAGCTCAGACTGTCGTCGGGGAGCTTCGGTGAAATAGGATTGTCAGTGTATATTTTCATAAAGATAGAGGAAGGATAGCCACATTGCCCCTGTCTATCAAGGACATAGGTCAGCGTCCTTGTTCCCACTCATGGATAAACTGGAGCGCGTACTGCTGTATACCGCCGAACCAGGTGTCAATGAAGCGCGTGAGATTGCGCCCCACATAGCGGTAGTGCCAGCTTTCCCACTTGTAGCCAGTGATGTTTTCATAGCCCTGGGGAAAAGAGAGCGACCAGCCGAAGCGACTCGCGTTCACCAGTATCCAGCGACCAGCGCGAGTATTGGCAAAGGCGTCGGTGATGGAGCCAAAATCAACCACCAGTCCGAGCTGATGCTGACTATGACCAGGGCGGGCTGAGGCGCGATCCGCCTCCCGCTGCCCCATTTCCCGAACATTGCGGGCATAGGTACGCTCCTGATGGCTATAGGGACGATAGGCAGAGGAAGCCATCAGGGTAACGCCGTCGACTTTGGCAGCGGCGGCAAGTTCTTCTAGCGCAAGCGCGGCTGAACGGCGCAGGTACATGCCCCACTCCAGTATGGTGTAAGAGCCGCCGCGCAGTTCAACAAGGTCGTCCGGCTCGTAACGGTCTGGCAGTCCGCGCTGTTTATCCACGAGATAGCGGAGATAAGGGTCGCCACTCAGACAGGCTTGAAGGTCGCTCATAAAGGCTTGCCCTTCGGCGTGAATGGCGCGGGCATACTCAGGCGGGGTTTCCGCCACGCGAAGGACGTGATCCAGGTTCTGCGCCTCAACATGATAACAACACAGGGCCAAGACTGCGCAGAGGGCGGGTAGTGTTTTCTTTTTGTTCATAAGTTATTCCCTAAAGGTCTTTTCTTTATCAAAGAATCTTGTGTTTCACAAGCGCTTTAAGATAGTATCGACCTATGAAACAAAGACTTATGAGCGTTATGTTCGTTTTCTTGGCGGCGTCCTTGTTCGCCCAAGAAATCGTTACTGCGGAACGCTATCTGGCCATGGTGAGCGAGCGGTATAGTGGTATTCAGGACTATGAGGCGCGGATCGCCATTCGTTCTGGCAGTACTGACCTTGTTGGCACGGTTAGCCACCTTGAGCCGTCGCTCCTGCGCATTGACTTTACCCGTCCGGCTAGTCAGGTTATTGTGTTTAACGGCCAGTCGCTGATGATCTATCTGCCAGAGTATCGCGCTGTGATGACGCAAGACGTGAGTGGCGGCATGAGCGGGGCGTCCCTTGCCAGCGCCCAAGGCCTGAGCAAGCTCCGGCAGAACTATGTGGCGGCCTATGTTACCGGTCCTGAGAAACAGGCACTTGAAAGCGGTTCTAGCGAACAGGTTGTTAAACTACGGCTTACGCGGCGTTCAAATTCTGAGAACTTTCGGGAAATCATTCTCAATATCAACCCCGAAACCCGTCTTATACGACGCATTGAGGGACGTACCAGCACAGATATGCTGGTGCGCTTTGACTTCACTGACATCAAGATCAATCAAGGATTCTCTGATCAGCGTTTTGTCTATGACGCGCCAGCCACAGCTAATATGTACAACAATTTTTTATTTCGAGATACCGATTAGTATTAAAGAAGAATTTCCTATTTTATTATGGAGGGAGCTGTGGCGGAATCTTTGGGAAACACTTTGAAAATGACTCGTGAGGGAAAAGGGTACACATTTGAACAAGTGAGTATGGACACCCATATCTCCATTCAGTATCTCAGAGCGCTTGAAGAGGAACGATTCAATGCCTTCCCTGGTGAACCGTATATTCTTGGCTTTCTTAAAAACTATGGCGAATACCTGGGACTTGATAATAAGGAACTGTTGTTTCAATACCGGAGCGGTAAGATTCAGGACCAGCCTGACCCCATAAACCAGCTTATAACACCGCGAGGTTCTTCGCTTCCCTTTAAAATGTTACTTGACGCGCTTATCCTGGTCATAGTGCTTGCTACGGCTGGAGGCGGGGTCTATTACTTCCTGTACCTTCCACGCACTAAAACGCCGATTGTTACCGAAACTCGCAAGCCTGTAGAATATGCGCTTAACGAAGGCGCGCTGGAACGGCGTTTCTATCTGGGAGACTCAATCGTAATCCCTTATGGGGATGACCAGTACACTCTGCGTCTGAGTAATGTAGGGGATGCGGTAACGATTATGACGCCAGTGGGCGGGATCATTCTCGACCTCAGTCAGGAGGTTCGGGTTGACCTCAACAATGATGGCATGGGTGAACTGCGGATCACTGCGTCTGACTTTGATAAAAACACTGGGGACTCTGGTGCGCTTTTACGTTTTGAGATGGATAGCACCTTGCCTTTTTACAGTGGCGCTTCTATTGAGTCGCCGGAGTCAGTTCCCACGCCTGTCCTGTCAAGCGCGATGGCCTTGCCTGACAATACCGGCTTGACTAACGCGACGCAGATATTGTCCTCGGTAAACGCTTATCCTTTTACCATGGAAGTAGCCTTTCAAGGGTATTGTATGTTCCGTTGGGAAATTCTTTATGAGCGGGATCGACAGGACCGGAACGAACAATACTTTCAGCGAGGGGATGCGCTCAATATGCAGGCGCAAAACGGGATTCGGCTATGGGCCTCCAATGCCGCTGCAACGAAGATTCAGGTTATAGGCGGCGGACGTACTGTGCCGGTAGAACTGGGCGGCGCGGGCGAGGTTGCGGTGGTGGATATCCGCTGGGTAAGAGACAACGACGGACGTTACCGGCTTGTGATGATACGGTTGTAACAAGTGCGTTATTACCTTGATCCCTTTGGCTGTGTAAAGAATCAGGTTGACGCGGAAACCATGATGGCCTATCTCAACGGGGCTGCATGGCTCGCGGCTGATAAGCCAGAAGACGCTGACCTCATCATCATTAATTCCTGCGGTTTTATCGAAAGCGCCAAACGGGAGTCGATTAACGCGGTTCTTGCCTGGCGAAAATTGTTTCCTGACAAGAAGATCCTTCTTGCTGGCTGCCTTGCTCAACGTTACGCGGGTGAGATTGAGCTTGCCGAAGCGGATTGTCTGTTTGGTAACAACGATCTTGCCCGAATCACTGAGGTTGCGTCCAGACTGACCGGTATCGCCGTAACTGGCTCTCCGGTTGCCCCAGGTCAGAGGCCGCTTCTTTCCTTACCGGGTTCCGCGTATATCAAAATCAGCGAAGGCTGTAACAACCGCTGTTCCTTCTGTGCCATTCCACTGATTCGGGGGCCGCTCCGCTCACGGCCAATACCGGACATTGTGGAAGAGTGCCGTCAGCTTATAGCGCGGGGCATCCGCGAGCTTTGCCTCATTGGGCAGGATATCGGCTCATTCGGGAAAACCGCAAACAATAGCGCCAATAGCCAGCTTCCCGCGCTTCTTGAGGCAATAGCGCGGCTTGATGGCCAATTCTGGGTGAGACTGCTTTATATACACCCCGATCAGTTTCCCCTTGACATTCTTGACACCATCAGTCGGGATAAGCGTTTTCTGCCTTACTTCGACATTCCCTTTCAGCATGGCTCAGCAGCCATACTCCGCGCCATGAACCGGCGGGGTAATGCCGAGTCCTACCTCGACCTTATCCGGCGAATACGGGACGCCTTGCCGGATGCCACGCTCCGTTCCACGTTTCTGCTGGGTTTTCCGGGCGAGACCAGCGTGGACGTTCAGGCACTGCTTGATTTTCAGGCCGCGTCGCGTCTTGACTGGGCCGGTTGTTTCACCTACTCCCGCGAGGAAAATACTCCAGCCTATAGCATGAAAAACCGCGTACCTAAACGCCTTGCTGTTGAGCGTAAATCGCTTATTGAGGAACAACAAACGCCCATCAGCGAGGAGCGGATGGAACGCTTTATTGGCAGGCGGCTGGACGCGCTTGTTGAAGAAGCGCTTGACCCGGAAGAGGGCCTCTATCTGGGACGCCTGTTCTGTCAGGCCCCAGAGGTGGACGGCGCAACCGTCATCACGAGCGACACGCAGCTTGCGGTCGGCGACTTCGTTACCGGCAAGATCGCTGCCCGCGCTGGTATCGATCTGGATATGCGTCTCTGACACCCACGTCTCTGACACCACCATGCATCACTCACCCATAGTATGGAGACACTCCACCGCATAGTTAGGTATTATGCTTATGGAGGATGACAAATTGATAACAAAACGATTATTTGCCTTATCTATCACTTTTGTTCTGTTTACCGGCGCAATGTTCGCACGGGGAAGCCAGAACCGGGACGGAAGCACTGCTACTGCAGTAACTTCCGGCATTACCTTTACCGTGAGCCTCAACGAGGACATAGCTGCCGTTGATCCGGGACTCGCGTGGGACTTTACCACTAATCCGGTGATTAACCAGATCACCGAGGGGCTTGTTACCCTTGATGAGAATAGCAACATTGTACCGCAGCTCGCCAAAAGCTGGCAGCAGGTCGATGATCTCACCTATGTCTACGAGGTACGCGATGACATCGTGTTCTCCGATGGCACTGCCATGACCATGGACGACGTGATCTTCTCATTTAAGCGCGTGCAAGACCCCGACGGCGGTACTTACTTCTCGTGGTTGTACGAGGACGTCGAGAGCTTTACCCAGACCGCCCCGTGGCAGTTGACGATCAAGCTCCGCAATCCCTCCGCTACGTTCAAGTATTACCCTACGACCGCTGGCGGCAGGATCATCAGCAAGGCGTATTTTGAGCGCCACGCGGCTGATTTTGGCACGGCGAGCGGTGGTCTCATTACCACCGGCCCCTTTGTGTACCAGAGTTGGACGAGCGGACAGGAAGTCGTGCTAAAGCGCAACACAAACTACTGGAACAAGACTGTGGCTGCGGCGAACATCATTGACACGCTTGTATTCAAGATTATCCCCGAAGACACCACACGGGTCATTGCCATGCGCGACAGCAGCGTTGACTTCACGATCAACCCGCCGCTGGACATGATCGACCAGCTTGCCGCAGACCCCAACCTCGCGCTCACCAGCGTTGACACCTACAGCCTCACCTACCTTGCCTTTAATACTCAGCGCGCCCCTTTTAACGATGCCAATGTTCGCAAAGCCGTGTACCACGCGCTGAATCTGCCTGAGTTCCAACGCAACATCGTCAAAACCGCTGGTTCAGCCGGCACGGTGCTACCCTTTGGAACCGCGCTCTACGGCGATAACGCCGCGCAGTGGCGCTCCTACCTCAGCGCCGCGCCGTCTTATGCCTATGACCTCACCAAAGCGCAGGAGTACCTTGCCCAGTCAGCCTATCCCGATGGTTTTAACTGCTCGGTGATCATCAATTCCGCGTCGCTATCAAACTCACGGGCGCTGTTTCTGCAAAACGCCCTTGCCCCGCTTAACATCAACGTCGAGATACAGCGGCTGTCCAACGAGGAGCAAAGCACCTATCAGGCTGGCGGCGTGTTTGACGCTGACGGTAAGCGCGATTACGATATGATCTTCGCGGGCTGGGAAGCTGACTACCCCGATATTAACGCCAACATCGAGATACTGTACCACTCCAGTCAGGCTGGCGAAGACGGCTACAACGCCGCAGCCTATAGCAAGCCGGAGGTGGACAGCCTCATTGAGGCGCAGCGCGTTACGGTTGATCCAGCGCGTCGTTTTGAGATACAGAAGCAATTGATGGACGTCATCGTCAACGATGTCCCGTACATCATCTTTGATTATCCGACCAAACAGAGCGTTCTCAACCGCCGCTACACCGGCGTGGCGATCAGCGCCGCGTGGCTGTGGATGCTGCCCATGCAGAACGTCCGCCGCGCCAACTAGCCAGTTACTATCGCTGGCGCCTTGCCTTGACGCGCCCCCTGTCATTGCGACAAAGCAATCCAGATGACCATCGGCTTCACTGGATTACTTCGCTCGCAATGACAGTATTGTTCATTCATATCATTCGTGGACTCGTGGAACTCACATTAATCTTAACTCTACGCAAACAGCGGCACGCCCGCCGCGCTAGCCTGAACCCGTGAAGCGCAGCCATCTAAAGCCTACAAAAACAACAGCAAGCCCGCCGCGCCGGTCTGAACCCATGAAGCGCAGCCCTCTAAGCTCTACGCAAACAACAACAAGCACGCCGCGCCGGTCTGAACCCGTGAAGCGCAGCCCTCTAAGCTCTACGCAAACAGCGGCAAGCACGCCGCGCCAGCCAGAACCTGTGAAGCGCAGCCGTCTAAGCTCTACGCAAACAGCGGCAAGCACGCCGCGCCAGCCAGAACCCGTGAAGCGCCACTCTCTAAAGCCTACGCAAACAGCGGCAAGCACGCCGCGCCGGTCTGAACCCGTGAAGCGCCACTCTCTAAAGCCTACGCAAACAACAGCAAGCACGCCGCGCCGGTCTGAACCCGTGAAGCACAGCCATCTAACGCCTACAAAAACAACAGCAAGCACGCCGCGCCGGTCTGAACCCGTGAAGCACAGCCATCTAACGCCTACAAAAACAACAGCAAGCCCGCCGCGCCAGCCTGAACCCGTGAAGCACAGCCGTCTTAACTCTACGCAAACAACAGCAAGCACACCACGCCGGTCTGAACCTGTGAAGCGCAGCCCTCTAAGCTCTACGCAAACAGCGGTAAGCCCGCCGCGCCAGCCTGAACCCGTGAAGCGCAGCCGTCTTAACTCTACGCAAACAACAGCAAGCACACCACGCCGGTCTGAACCCGTGAAGCTCAGCCGTCTAAGCTCTACAAAAACAACAGCAAGCCTGCTGCGCCAGCTTGAACTCGTGAAGCGCCGCTGTCTACATAGCCGACGCGCCTGCCGGACGTATCTCTGATGTCTTTGCCGTCTACATAGCCAATTCTCTTACCAAGTGTATCTCTGATGTCGCTGCCGTCCATATAACCAATTCTCTTACCAAACGTATCTCTGACGTCGCTGCCGTCTATATAGCCGACACGCTTGCCGGACGTATCTCTGATGTCTTTACCGTCCACATAACCAACTCTCTTGCCGGAAGGGTTACGAATATCCAGCGTGTTGCCCGCCGCAAGTTCCACTGCTTCGGACGCGAGAATGGCAAGGTTCTTGCCCCTGTTGCCGTCGCCCGTCCAATTATCTGCCGCATAGACCGCGTTTGAAATCACTAACGCGCCTAAGATACCCAGGGTAACAATCTTTTTCTCCATATAATACCTCCTCTTTTCTTTCTCTGTGTCTCCGCGCCTTTGCATGGGGTCATCTTATTGGAATATCCCGCGCAGAGCCGCAGAGAGAAAGAAATACTGATTCTTTACAACAACGGCGTAACCAGACACTTCGATACACTCAGTGTCCAGACGCTCCTATGCAATGACTATGCTTCTAATCGCGCTCCAGGGACCCTTACCCGCCGCTTGATCCTTGCCAGACGACTGGTTTTCCCAACGCATGGCAATATACAGGCGCTGACCAATCTCAGAGGCCGTAAAGGTGTGCGCCCAGGGCGTCGCGGTGTCAACCTCGCTGCGCCAGCCCTCGGTATCGGCGGTCTCAGGCGCGGTGGCATCCAAAGGACGCACCCAAAAACGAACCTCAACGCCATGATACGAGCCTTTCCCGTAACTCTTGCGCCCCTCTATGTGGTAGGCTATCCGCACCGTGTGGCTCTCAGGATCAAGCGCGAACTCAAACCCAACATGGTCTGTAGGCGTGGGCCTGGGCGAGTGTGTATGGTCAAGCAACTCAAAGCCCATAGCAATCGCGTCAGCCGGAATACGCGGGTTAGCGAGCAGACCGTGCGCAATCAAGTCCCGCAAGGCGTCGCGGAGATTACCTTCCGCCATGTTCTTCAGTTCCGTATCTTGGGGGAGGTGCGCCACTTTGCACTTAGCGTAAATCGGGGTCCACTCCGCGAGCGCCGCCTTGAAAGCGCCCCATGGCGCGGCGGGAATATCAGTCCAATCACCCGCTGTTCCCCCGCTGCCCTCAATGTGTGGCGTCGCATAGGTTAATACGCTGTTTACCAGCGTATCCAACGCTTCCTCTCTTTTCGGAAGCCCTGTTTTCGCAAATCTGTTACTCATTCTTTTCCTCTAAATATAATTTTTGTTACTCTAAAGCAACTTTTATACTCAAAATCAAATTGTCTCCGCCTCAAAGAAAGTTATCTCCGCCACAGGTAAAGTTGTCTCCGCCTCAAAGAAAGTTATCTCCGCCACAGATAAAATTGTCTCCGCCTCAAAGAAAGTTGTCTTTGTTCCAAAGAAAACGCTGCTTTCGCAAAGGTCTGCTTGGCTAAGGCATTGGTTGTGTTCATAGCTTGAAATATAAGTGCTATACGTGGCGCGGGCAAGCGCGGCATTACATTTGTAAACTTTAACCGCCGGTTATCTGCTCCACAAGCGACTTGAGCCTACAACGCCTGCCTCTGGCGCTGGCGTGTGGCGCTGGACACGCGCCTGACGCCGGTGTGTGGCGCTATGCGCGTACCTGTAGTGTCTGAGTATCAATCACTTCTCAAAGATAGGCGCGGGGATTATACTCAGAAACATGAAAACAGGAATCATTAGTCAGTTATGCGCCGAGGTACGCCTGCCGCGAATGTTCAAGGTCAGGCAGATGTTTGACCAGACGCGGATAGAGCCAACGGCAATACCAGAAGCGGTGTTTGCCGAGCTGTCAAAGCCGGAACTGAGCGCGCCAATACGCGCTGGTATGCGGGTGGCCATTACTTGCGGAAGCAGGGGCGTGGCGAATGTGGCGATTATCACAAAGGCCATCGCGGACTTTGTGAAGGCGCAAGGAGCAGCGCCGTTTGTGATTCCGGCTATGGGAAGCCACGGCGGGGCAACAGCAAAAGGTCAGCGCCAGCTTATTGAGGGCTACGGCGTTACTGAGGAATTTGTTGGGTGTCCGATTGTATCAAGCATGGAGACTGTGGTTATTGGGCAAAGCGAGGAAGGACACTCAGTGCGAATTGACCGGAACGCGGCAGAGGCGGACGCCATCATCGTAGCTGGCAGGGTAAAGCCGCATACGGACTTTCGTGGGCCTTATGAAAGCGGCATCATGAAGATGATGGCGATTGGGCTGGGTAAAAGGGAGGGCGCGGACTTCTGCCACGCCGAGGGCTTCGCGGCAATGGCGAAAAGGGTCCCGCTGTTCGGGCGCTGTATCATCAAGAACGCGCCAATTGCCTTGGGCTTCGCCATTCTGGAAAACGCCTATTGCCAGACATGGAAGTTTGTTGCTCTGCGGCCTGATGAGATTGCGACAAAGGAGCCAGCGCTGCTTGAGGAGGCGCGGACTCATCTGCCCCTCATCCTGTTTAGCGAGACCGATGTGCTGGTGGTTGACCGTATTGGCAAGGACATCAGCGGCGACGGCATGGACCCGAACATCACCGGCGCAAGCACCTGCTCGCCCTGCGTTAGTGGCGGGCTGAAAGCCCAGCGCACCGCCATACTTGACCTCACGCCAGCGACGCACGGCGCGGCGTTTGGCATTGGCGCGGCGCATACGATTACGCGGCGGCTCTTTAACCAGATCGATTATGAGGCAACGTATGTGAACGCAATTACCTCACGCGGCATTGACTTTGCGCGTATTCCCTGCATTGTTGAGAACGACCGCGAGGCAATACAGCTTGCCCTGCGTACCTGCGTTGGCTATGACGCGGACAGGCCGCGTATCATCCGTATTGCCGACAGCCTCCATACTGAGACAATCTGGGTGTCAGAGGCCCTGCGGCAGGAGGCCGAGGCAAGCCCGCGCTTAAACATCCTTTCCGGCCCGGAAGACTGGGCATTTAACGCTCAAGGTAACTTGTTTAATGATTGATAGTCCCCATGCCTAAAGGCAGAGGCTTTACGGCGCTGCCGGTACACCCGGTGGTTCGCTGGTTTCAAGGGGCTGCTGTATTGCCATGCTTTCGCTGTGGTCCACGATGCATCCCGGCCCCGAAGCGTAAAGGGCGGCCTGACAGTGCTAGGCGCCTTTACGCTGTTATTCTTAGATAAGGTAATGGCCTTTACAGGACATAATAAGCACATGTTGGTTTTCATCGCTGGTATAGATAAGGCGGTTCGCTTCATCTATATGGCGGCTATAGGCTTTCATGTGTTTGAGTGGCTCCGGCTTGCCAATACCTTTCAGCAATCCGTTTCGTTGTATATCTTCAATAAGCGCATTGATTTTTTTCAGGATTTTACGGTCTTCGGTCTGCCATTCGGTATATTCCTTGAAAGCCTGGGGCGTGAAGGTAAGATCATGCATCTTCCATGGCCTTCAGTTCAGCCATAGTTTTGACAATACCCTGGCCTTCTTCAATGTCCCGCAAGCCTTGCTGTAGTTTCCTGGTAAAGGCCGCATTATACCGCTCTTTTTCCCATTCATCGTAGGCTTTCTTCGGCAAAATGACAATTTCCTGCTGGTTATAGGCGCTTTTCAATATCTGGATAACTTCGGCATTGAGTTCGTCCGCTTTCAGATGGTAGGTTGCATACATACTGCTTTCTCCTGTTTCAAACATACCCGTTCTGGCGGGGTAGAACAAGGCTCCCAGCGCAGGGGAAGCAATACCGCGCCACGGATGGCGCGGCAGTCTTTTAATTTATCACCGACAATCGCGCTTTCCAGCCCCGAA
The DNA here is from genome assembly GCA_031266875.1 of Treponema sp. GTDB lineage: Bacteria > Spirochaetota > Spirochaetia > Treponematales > Breznakiellaceae > JAIRMT01. The sequence continues at coordinate 5,012 of JAISAE010000098.1, read as the reverse complement.
GCATACCGGGCGGCCTGACCCAAAAGCCGCCGCCTTGCGCTACCCGTGAATGTATCGTATTCTTAGGGCCGTTGGCTCTTGCGGTTTTCAGGCTAAAGTCTGCGATTGGATATAGCGCGGGTCGCTGTAACGGCCAGGGGAGAAATATGGAACTGTCCTATACCTATTGGAAAGATGAAGGATGGTATGTGGGTCATTTTGACGACTATCCTGATTACAATACTCAAGGAGAAACCCTTGAAGAATTCGAGAATATGCTGCGTTCAATCTATGAGGATATAAAAACCTACGATTTTTCCTTTGTCCGCCATCACGGGAAATTAAGAATCGCGTGAAAAGAACGGAACTTATCAAGAAAGTTACGGAACTTGGCGCGGTACTTGTACGGCATGGCGCAAAACACGACTGGTATTTTAAAAGAGAAACCAATACTGGGCAGGCCGTTCCAAGGCATAATGAGTTAAAAGAAAGCACCGCCCGGCTCATTATTAAAGCGTTTTCAAAATAGCGTCTGTTTTTTGTTTGCGGATCACTTTCCGCCGCATCGTGCGTATACTTTCATCATCTTGAGAGAGCTTTACTTCTTCTCCAGCTCAAACGAAGCCAGTGTCGTATTCCCGCCTATGTAGATGCGGGAACCCTGCCGGCTTAGGAAAAAGTTATTGCTTCTGAACGGCGCTTCAAAGATAAGCTCCCCGGGGAAGCGCACCGCAACCAGACGTTTCTCATTGTTGTTTTGAGCCGTAAGCAGAAAGAGTATGTGGTCGTCCCCGACCTTGTCGATCTCAATGATCTGGCCTTCCAGCGGCACTTTGAGACTGGTTCGGGCGTTAATATCATACAGACCCAAGCCGTCCTGACGCTCAAAAGCTACGTAGCGGTCATTGTCAACAAACTCAACGTGAACTGGCTGACGGGTTCCCTCTTCCAGAAACTGGTGATAGACAGTTCTGTATTCGATATTCTCTGTATCCCCATAGCGTTCCAGTAGGAGAAAACGCTGGGGATCGACGCCGGATACAATGGCTATGCGTGTGGCATCCTTTGATATGCCGCAACCGGTAATTACAGCCAGCCGCGAACCGCCCGGCTCAAAGGAAAAGACGCGCCGACCATTGCTGTCTAGGATTTCAACCGCGCCATGCAAGAGACCGGCGATAACAAAGCCGTTGGCAGCGTCTATCGTCGTAATGAGAGAGCTGAAGTCATAAGTCCACGCAATCTGACCGGAATCGTCAAGCGCGGAAAGGGAAGTCCGCTCTCTGTTTACGAGAAAGATTCGTTTATCAAGAAACATAGGATAACCGTGCGTGCCGTCTATTGTTACCGCTATCTCGTTAGCCGGATTATGAACCGTGATACTCTCCGGTATCTTGTCATATTCAGACCAATAGTCGGACGTTATTGAAACATAACCCCGCTGCGCCTGATTGATGGCGAAGTTACCCGCCGCGTCAACATAACCATAGCGGTTCCCCAACCTGAACGGCACAAGCGCAGTGTTTTGGGATGGATCAACCGGCTTTGCGATAGAATAGTTTGATTCCAGAGAAGTGAACCATTGAGGAGTAAGGATTGTTTCAGCAGGAATCGGACGGGACGCGACAAAAACATAGATAACAAAGATCGACGCGACAATAATGAGACAGAGATACTTTACTTTTTTTGACATTCTAAGTTCTTAACTTGTTGACAGAAGAACGTCAATCCCCTCAATGGGAAAACTTTTTCATTAAACGAAGGGAGACTTTGCCGGCGCGAAGGCAAAGTTTACTTGGTAAGAACAGAGGAGAAGCAGCATCTATTAATACAAAAGAATGCATACCCCTGACGGTATGGGGTATTCTCCGGCTTTGGTGAAAAGGCCAGTATCGCGGTCTATGTGGAACACCACGAGATTATCCGAATCCTGGTGGCAGGCAAGCAAAAAGTTTCCACTTGGGTCTATAGCAAAATCGCGGGGGTTCTTACCACCACTGGGGAGTATGTCCATAAACGTAAGCGTTTTATTGGCGTTAAGCTTGTAAACAGCAATGCTGTCATGGCCGCGGTTCGAGACGTAGAGGTGGCTGGCATCGGGACTGAGTTTTATAGCCGCGACTGCGTTGAAGCGCTGAAACGCGGGCGGTAGGGTACTTAGGGTTTGCAGGCACTCAAAACCGCCTTGCCCATCGTAGCGCAGCGTGTCCACTGTGGAGTCAAGCTCATAGGCTATGTAGGCTATATCGCCGTTAGGGTGGAAGACGCCATGACGGGGGCCGGAACCCGGTCTAGCGTTGTAAGGGGGAAGCGGCGCGAGGGGTTCACGCGCTTGGTTCGGCGAAAGGCGAAAACCCATCAGGCGATCCGCGCCTAAATCACAGGCAAAGCCGTGGGTGTTGCTCTGGTCAAGCATGAAAAAATGCGCATGAGACGCTTCTTGCCGTTCCTTGTTCGGGCCTCCACCGGTAAATTGAATAAGCTGCGTTGGCTCACCAAGCGAGCCGTTCGGCTCAAGCGGCAGGGCGCAGAGGGTTCCACTTAGGTAGTTGGCGACAAAGGCGTGTGTGGCCGCGTTGTTGATTACAATATGACAGGGACTGACGCCATTGCTCGGCTTCTGGTTAAGGAAGCGAGGCTTTTCAGCCTCAAGGTTGTACGCGGACACCATGCCTTCGGATGTTTCGTTAACCACATACAGCCATTTCTTTGAGGGCGAAAGGGTAAGGTACGCAGGATTAACACACTCGACAGCAAGCGCGAGGTTCTCCACCGCGCCGTTTTTGTTAAGGGTGAACGAGTAGATGCCCTTTGCCCTACCCAGAGGGCCATCAGTATAGGTTCCGATAAAACCGTTTATAAGACTCATCAGATTTTCTCCGTATCGTCATCTTTGTGAGGCTCCGCCTGATCTTTGATATCCGCGATTCCAATGAACAGCGAGATCAAGCCGATAAAGGCCGCAATGACCGGCAGAGCGCCTTTGAGGAAGACGAGTACCTCCTGCCCCCAGCCCAGCCCAGCCGGTAACACCGAGAATGCCACCGCAAACAGAATCACAATACCAAGAATAAACGCCTTCATACCTTTTCCCTCGGATAGCGGAAGTTCCGTTGTGAACGGATTTCATCCATAGTCCGCATGATGTTGAGCGATTCACCAAGGCTCATAACGTCGCTTTCCAGCTTACCCTCGTTGACACAGCGCATAAGTTCCTCCACTTCGTAGTTGTAGCCATTGGAAACAAAGTCTGGTTCGTAGTTATAGGTGTATCTACCAGGGAGTGCTAGTGTGGCACTGTGGGAAAACACAAAGTCTGGCAGGTGAATACGTCCTTGTGCGCCGTAAATCCATGCGTCATTGATACAGGCGGCGCTGATGGCGGCATTCACTTGGGCCATGCGCGGCCCGCCGTAAGAAAGCAGTGCCGAGACTTCTTCGTCAATTCCGGTTTCGCCGAGGTACATTAGCGAAGTGATCTTTTCAGGTATGTTGCCACCAAATACCATTGACGCTAGTGAGATGGGATAAATGCCGGCGTCAAGGAGTGCCCCGCCTCCAAGCGCGATATTGTAGAGGCGGCCTTCTCTGTTCATAGGCGTGGAGAAGCAGAAGTTGGCCTGCACCATTTTGACTTCCCCGATCAGTCCTTCGCGCAGCCACTCACGCGCCTTCACCAGCGGCGGAACAAAGCGTGTCCACATGGCTTCCATAAAGAAGACCTTGTTCGCCCGCGCTTCAGCGATCATCTCGGTGAGTTCAGCGGCATTTATGCACACTGGTTTCTCGCAAAGAACCGATTTCTTGGCCCTGAACGCTTTGATCGCCAAGTCCTTGTGTGTAACGTGCGGCGTTCCTATGTAGACTGTGTCAACCGCGCTGTCGTTTAACATGGCCTCGTAATCCCAGTAAGCCTTTTCGATGCCATACTTTGCGGCAAAGCGGTCGGCGTTTTCCTGCGTGCGGGACACGATAGCATAGGGTTTCGCGCCCACCGCCTTAGATAATCCAATAAGGAAGAGGTTTGTAATCCCGCCGGTTCCAACAAGCGCCCAATTCATAGTACCTCCATATTAAGACGCAACCGCGCCTAGTCCTTCCATGGGAAGATAAAGCTCTTGAGCGAGCGGGTTCCGGTTCGCTCCCGCTCCTCAATGAGGAGCGCGTCCCAGGGTATCTTGCGCCGGTTCGCGTCGGGGTTTTGCTCCAGCCAGTCATATTTGAGGATACGCAGGCGCAGAGCTTCATCAAGGTAGAGCAGAAGTCCAGCGGGTCCGGGGAACAGAAACGCCAAGAAGCCTGAAATCACCACAGTAACAAGGCCATAGATGAAAGAAAAGATACAGAACAGGGGGTTATCAAAGAAGATGAGGAAACATTTTTTGATAACTTTGGTCAGTTTAGTGTCCAGCCGTGCGCGGGTAGGGAAGAAGAACTGGAACGAAAGCACTCCGACTACCATAGTCCAGAAGATCACCGCAGCCAGAAGCAGGCCAACGAGCGACTGGATGTCAAGGTAGAATGGAATGGTCACCGTAACCAAGATTACAGCCGCAAAGACCAACGCCCCCAGAAGCAGACCCACAGGCCAAGCTATTTTGAGGTTTGCGAAAAAGTCCTTAAACCCAAAGGAGCCGTAGTCAGACACGACCTTGAGGGATAGGGCTGCCGTCGCGAGGTATACGAAACACCACGCGATACCGATAAACAGCGCCACATAACCAAATATGGGGACCGATTCCAGCAGTGATGGCACAAAGACCGGAATCGCTGCTGAAGCGATAAACCCGAGGTTAATGAGCGCGACCCTGAACATGTTGTCCCAGAGATCGAAGAATGTCTTCTTGATGAGAAATCCAATCATGAGCCTACTATAAGTCCATTGTAGCTATCTGTCCACTACTAAAGCAAAGATTGTGAAAGAGAATCGATAGATTCACTGGTATAGGTCAAAGCGAATCCTGCACCGGTGGCGTAGTTCCTGGGCCTATCATCTTGCTGGCCCAGGATGAAGAGAGCGGCAGCTTGCCGTG
>JAISAE010000008.1 GCA_031266875.1 Treponema sp. | reverse complement strand
CGTTCTATCTTGACGTAACGCTTCGTCGAGCCATGACGTAACGCTTCGTTCTATCTTGACGTAACGCTTCGTCGAGCCATGACGTAACGCTTCGTTCTATCTTGACGTAACGCTTCGTTCTATCTGAACGTAACGCTTCGTCGAGCCATGACGTAACGCTTCGTTCTATCTGAACGTAACGCTTCGTCGAGCCATGATGCGCTCTCAACGCGCTGATGTATATTTTGATCAAGACTTGCAAGAAGCTGGCTTTCTCTTTAAGTTATACATACTATGAATACGCATACAGGTTTTAAGGGTCGTTCACTGCTGACATGGCAGGACTATACACCGGAAGAAATCCGCTATCTGCTGGATTTGTCGAAACAGGTGAAGACAGAGGCAAAACAGGGCGCGGTACAACAGCGTTTTCTGGGCAAAACGCTGGCGCTCCTGTTTGAGAAACGCTCGACACGCACTCGTTGCGCGTTTGAGACGGCTTTTGGTGAGGAAGGCGGCCATCCAGTTTTTCTGTCAACGCAGGACATACAGCTTGGGGCAAAGGAATCCATTGAAGACACAGCGCGTGTGCTGGGACGTATGTTCAGCGCCATACAGTTTCGTGGTTTCAAGCAAGCCACTGTTGAGGCGCTGGCTGCATATTCTGGCGTGCCGGTCTACAACGGCCTTACCGACGAGTTTCACCCAACTCAGGTTCTGGCCGACATTATGACGCTGGAAGAAAGTTTTGGAAACGTCAAAGGCAGAACGCTTTGTTTTGTGGGAGATGGCCGTAACAACGTGGCGCGCTCGCTCATGCTGATTTGCTCCAAGCTGGGCGTACACTTCACGGTGATTACCCCGCCGTCACTCAACCCAGACCTCAAGCTCAAGGAAACCTGTAAGTCGTTCGCCGCGGCTTCCGGCGCGAACATTCGTGTTACCGCCGACATAGCGGAGGTAAGCGGCGCGGACGCTATTTATACTGATGTCTGGGCATCTATGGGCGAAGAGGCGAAGAAGGACGCACGGGCGCGGCTCCTTGCGCCCTATCAGGTCAATCAGGCGTTGATGACTCGTACCGGGCGCAAAGACAGCATCTTCCTGCACTGCTTACCCGCAATTAAGGGTGAAGAGGTCAGTGCTGACGTGATCGACGGCCCTCAGAGCCGGGCATGGGACGAGGCTGAAAACCGCAAGCACACGATTAAGGCGATTATGCTGGCTACGTTGTGCTAAAGCCTGAGTAAGGACGCTTCATTAAACCGTGTATAGACCTAATTGAATTGGGTCTATACCCAATTGAACCTTGTCTATAGCTAATTGAACCTTATTTATACCCAATTGAATTGGGTATAGACCTAATTGAATTGCCGATAGACCTAATTACGCTTGTCCAAGCATCAGCGTGGTTTTGAGTTGCTCAAAGGGTTTGCCATAGAGATACTCAATGAGGGTGCGGCTATCTTCCGGCGACATTCCTACGAAACGGCAGCCCCAGTAATCCACCGCCCTTTCTCGATAGTAGCGGATGATGCGGGCCGAAGAGTTTATGATCTGACTTCCCGTGTTGAGCTTGAGCGCTATCTCCTTATCTTTCGTGAATGCCGGAGTAAGTGATGACAGAGGATAGGAAAACAGTATCCCTGACGCGCTGATGTCAACGCCATTGCCCTGAAAAAACTTGTTTTTCACGGAACAGGACGCGAAGTAGCCACGCGCCACCAGCGCGGCGCTGAGACTTTTTCCGTACTGATAGAGCGTTGAGATATGTTCGATTCCCAGCGGGGCCTTATCCTCGGCGCTCACCCACAGCTGGATACACCCGATTACATAGCGTTCAAAGAACAAGGGAACCCAGACGCAGGAACGTAGTCCCTCATCGTGCTTTGTCTGTATAAATTGCGTGAGCTGGTCCGAGGCTATGTCGCTCTTTCTGAAAAGCTCGGTCGTGATGAGACGCTTTTCCGGTGTTTCATCAAGTTCGGGCAAGCCTGCCTCAATTGAGGGCAGGAACAGGGTTTTCCCTATTTTCATCATAAGGCTCTTTTCAAACTCAAGCGGACTGGCTTTCGCGTCCCTAAACAGCGTCAGTTTATAAGCATCGGCAATAGTCTTCACCCACTTGGCAAGGTGGGTAACAATGGCGTTGTAATCGCTCTTCTCAAGGCCAGGAAGCGGCGCGGCGACGTCTTCCTGCTCCAGCAGCGGGAAGGGAAGTATAAACTTTTCCTCAAGCGAGGCGAATTGCATACTCATGTCGGAAGGGAAGGCTTGCCGTGAGTTGGAACGCCCAAGGTTACGGTATAGGGATTCTGGCGCCGTGGTAATAAGACGTTCTTTCACCGTATCTTTTATCTCCACAGTGAAGAAGATGTTCATACCCATGTGGTTAGCCATGAGGTTGAGTTTTTTCCCGTGCGCCGCGGCTATTTCCGGCAGGGGACGATCCGGTACCAGAGACAGCGCGGTCTTGTTGACTTCGATCAACGTGAAACTGTAATCATTACGTTCTATAAGAGAACTCATAGAAATGCGCTTGTTATGTAGGGTACTGAGGATGGATTCTTTTTCTATACGTTTTATCTCAGTTGCCATGTGTATCACTCCTTATTGTCAAATCATTAGAAAACCCGTTCATACGGAGAGGTATATCCACTATCATCGGCTGAAAACGTCTTTGCCTGTTCCAGTATCAGATCATCCACCAGCCATGTCTCATGATCAAAGCGAAGATACAACTCGCCGCTTATCCATTGCTCACTGCCAATCAAGCGAATGAGGAACGAAACGCTTCCATCTTCCTCGTCGCGGCCACCTCCCAGCCTGAACTTTTGCGTTGCAAGCGGCTCAAGCACACCAAGAAGCTCATCAAGAAACAAGGTGTCAAGCGCCGCAAGTACCGAAGACTCGCGGTCTTTCTCCATAAGCGCAGTAAGAAACCGTGTCGCCGTACGGTAGGCCCCGTCCTCAACAGCGCCTTGGCCTAGCTCACCTATCACCGTATCGCTGGGATACCTCAGCGCCTCGCCTCGCTGGGGACGCCGCAATGCGTCGGGAAGTATGGTCCAGTCGTCCTGAGCCGCAATGCCTGTGGCGACAAAGCATAAAAGCATCAGTACATACGCGAAGGCGTTTATTGTTTTCATAAGCTTGATGTTAAAGGATTGCACGCCCGCGTGTACATAAGCCAAACTGGTGTCTGACCCCACAGTCAGCCGGAACAGTGTCTGGCACCAAACCGGTGTCTGACCCCCATAGCCAGCCGGCACCATCTGGCACACCTGCCTCCGAAAAAGGAAGCACCGGCGACCTGGGAATAAGGCTAAACGGGAACTTGTCATCAGGAATTTCACCATTTATTTACTAAAGATTGCTAAAGCCCTTTTCAAGAACACCGAAAATAGTATTGAAAACTAATGGCAAAAACCAGGGCGCTGAAAAAGTCAAGGATGACAACGCGCCGAGCCAAAGGAGAAGAAGATATATGATTATCAATCATAACTTGAGCGCAATGTATGCAAACCGTAACCTTGGTGTTACTCAGACGAACATCACACGGAATATGGAGAGGTTGTCTAGTGGTTTGCGTATTAATCGTGCCGCTGACGATGCGTCGGGGCTTGCGGTTTCCGAGAAGTTGCGTAGCCAGATTCGCGGCCTGAATCAGGCGTCTGCCAATGCCCAGAATGGCGTTTCTTTCATTCAAACCACGGAAGGTTACTTGCAGGAAAGCCAGGACATTTTACAGCGTCTGCGTGAGCTTTCAGTACAATCCGCCAACGGCATCTATACCGCTGAAGACCGGATGTACATCCAGCTTGAGGTATCCGCGCTTGTTGACGAACTGGATCGAGTCGCGTCTCACGCCCAGTTCAATGGTATGAATCTGCTGACCGGCAGGTTTGGTCGTGAGATCGGGGAAAACGCGGTTACTGCTTCCATGTGGTTACACATTGGCGCCAACATGGATCAGCGTGAACGGATTTTCATCGGAACCATGACTGCGGGCGCCCTTGGCCTTCGGAACATCGGTGATTATGAAATTCTTTCCCTAGAATCTCCAGATGATTCCAACCGCGCTATTGGAACCCTTGATGAAGCCCTGAAGAAGCTCAGTAAACAGCGGGCTGATCTTGGCGCGTACCAAAACCGGCTTGAAAACGCCATCAACGGTATGGACGTTGGCGCTGAAAACATGCAGGCCGCCGAATCCCGTATCCGCGATAGCGACATGGCTAGCGAGATGGTTGACTTCACGAAAAACCAGATACTCTCCCAGGCCGGAACCGCGATGCTGGCACAGGCCAATCAGCGAACCCAGGGCATACTCCAGCTCTTGCAGTAGTTATCTACATAGGAGATTGCTTACAAAACGCGCCTATCGGCTATTGACCGGGCGCGTTTTTCATAAACGCCCCCGCCCGCGAAGCGGTCTCTGGCACCATGAAGGCGTTAGGTTGCGCCCTTTGCAGGCGTGAAACGGATAAACAAACTATGAGCCATTATCGTATACCCGAACCCTGTGTTACCGAATTCGCCCCGCCAGTCTATCATTGCCAGCGGGCAAGCGAAGCGCTGAAGCTGGACGGCAACCTGAACAAGCCGTTCTGGAAAGACGCTCCCTGGACAGCCGACTTCCGCGACATCGAAGGCGCGGATAAACCCACGCCGCATTTCAGGACACGCGCCAAACTGCTTTGGGACGATACAGCACTCTACATTGGCGCTGAACTTCAGGGTAACGAAATCTGGGGAACCATTAGCAAACGGGACGACATCATCTTCCGCGACAATGATTTTGAGATATTCATCGATCCAGATGGTGATACCCATGTGTACTGCGAGTTTGAGATGAACGCGCTTAACACACTGTGGGACCTCCTCATGGTTAAGCCCTATCGGGACGGCGGCAAGTTTATCAACAGCTTTGACATAAAAGGGCTGGAGACAGCGGTACTAATCGACGGGGAACTGAACAACCCATCCGCAAAGAACCGCGCATGGAGCCTGGAAGTGAAGATGCCCTTTGAGTCCCTGTCCGAATGTTACAAGCCCGGAACCATACCCCAGGCCGGAGACTACTGGCGGATGAACTTCTCCCGCGTCCACTGGCCGGTAGACATTATTAACAACACATACCAAAAGCGCATAAACCTACAGACCGGTAAGCCTTTCGCGGAGCACAACTGGGTATGGTCGCCCACGGGTCTGATCAACATCCATTATCCAGAGCTATGGGGCTTTGTGTTTTTCTGCAACGCCAACGAACACTATGCGGTTCCCGCTGACGAGTTCCTGAAATGGCAACTGCGCCGCGTCTATTACCAACTCCACGCGGCTTTTGACGAAACCGGCCATTTTTCCCTAGCAAACATCCCTGAAGGCATAAGCGTTCAAACCACTGACTATGACTTCACCCTGTCCTGCCTTGCCTCAGACGGCAAGAGCCGCCTCGTCATGCGCACCGACGGCTGGGTTGGGCGGATATAGCAATCAGCCACGGATTAGGGGTAGGTAAGCCTCTTAGCTAGGGGTAGGTAAGCGCCTGATGTACGGGAGATCAGGCGCTGATGTAAAGGAGATCAGAACCTGCTGTAAGGGAGGTCTTGAGTCTTAGCTAGGGGTAGGTAAGCCCCTGATGTAAGGGAGATCAGAAGCTGCTGTAAGGATAGTCTTGAGTCTTAGCTAGGGGTAGGTAAGCGCCTGATGTAAAGGAGATCAGGCGCTGATGTAAAGGAGATCAGAACCTGATGTAAAGGAGATCAGAACCTGATGTAAAGGAGATCAGAACCTGATGTAAAGGAGATCAGAACCTGATGTAAAGGAGATCAGGCGCTGATGTAAAGGAGATCAGAACCTGATGTAAAGGAGGTAAGCCCCTGATGTAAGGGTGGTCTTGAGTCTTAGCTAGGCACCGAGCTTAGTCCCGAAGCACCCGCTCCTCAATATCTTCCTCGAACTGGCGGGTATAGAGCGCGTGGTAATGACCAGCGGCGCGCATAAGCTCGTGGTGGGTTCCCCGCTCAATGATCTTTCCATCATCAACTACCAGGATTATGTCGGCGCCCCGAATTGTGGAGAGACGATGGGCTATCACAAAGCTGGTGCGCCCCTCAAGAAGGCGGGAAATGGCATGTTGAAGGAGCAGTTCCATCTCCGTATCCACCGAACTGGTGGCCTCGTCCAGAATGAAAATGCGCGGGTCTGCCAGCACAGCGCGGGCAAAGGAAATAAGCTGCTTTTCACCAGTGGAAAGCCGGTCGCCTCCCTCGCCAACCTCAGTATCAAAACCCTTTTCCAGCTTGGCTATAACCGTATCCGCGTGAACGATTCTCGCGGCAGCCTCAACCTCCTCATCAGTGGCATTCAAGCGCCCGTAGCGGATGTTGTCCCGAATACTTCCGGTGAACAGGTGGGGACTTTGGAGAACATAGCCTAGGGCGCTATGCAGCCAGAGCTGACTCCGCTCACGGTAGTCATGGCCATCGATCAGGATTGTTCCGCCGGTGGGTTCAAAGAAGCGGCAGACCAGATTCACGAGCGTGGACTTGCCCGCGCCGGTTTCACCCACAATGGCTATGTATGTTCCGGCGTTCACGCGCAGGTTAAAGTGTTCCAGCACGTTCTCCTTGCCATCAGAGTAGCGAAAGGTAACATCCTTAAACTCAACCTCGCCGCGTATCGGCTCCCAATGCTCTCGTTTTGGGGAAAAGGTATCGCCGTACTGTGCGATCACCTGCGGCGTGTCAATGATGTCCGGCGTCTGCTCCAGCAGGCCGCTGACCCGCTCCACATTTGCCTGAGTAGCAACGAACTCGGTGAGAATGTTAGCAATGTTCTGTATAGGATCAAAGAAGCCACCGGCGTATTGTAAAAAAATCGCCAGTACGGAAAGGTCAGCCCCCAGCACTACGATCTCGTAGCCGCCGTAGCTCAGAACCGCTGCTGTGGCAAGCGAACCAACAAACAGCACCAGCGGTATGAACACTGAGCGCAGAGACGCGAGATGGTTTGCGCGCCGCCGGTACTCGCCGGTGATACCGGCGTATTCCGCGAGACTCTGTTCCTCTGCTACCAGTACCTTAACAGTACGAGCGCCGGTGATGCCCTCATTCATAGCGCCGGTCATCTTGGAATTGAGCTTTCGCACAACGCGGTTAGTGGCCAGTATCTTGCCCTCGAAAAGCCAGGTGAGTAGAGCCAGCGGCGGGATAGTGGCGCAGACAATGAGCGCCAGCCGCTGATGGACAAGAAACATCGAGATAATCACGCCCACGCAGTAAAACACTGACCATGAAAAGTCGATAAGCCCCCAAGCCACAAGGTCGCCGATGCGTCCAGTGTCTGAATTGGTTCGCGCCATCATGTAGCCAACCGGAGTCTTATTATAGTAGGAAAAACCCAGCTTCTGGAGGTGGAAGAATACCGCGTTTCGCAGACTCCGGCTGATGCCGACCTCAGCCTTAATCCCCAGCGCCACAAAGAACCGTACATTGATAGCCTGAATCGTTACCATGAACATCGCCGCGCCTAAGAACCACCACATCCCATCAACGCTTCGCGGCTCAATGTTGTGCTTGATGGCATAACCCAGAAGCAGGGGAAGCGCCACATCCACTGCCGCGGCACAGAGCATAAACACCATACAGCGCAAAAGGTACGTCTTCTGCGGCGTGATGAATGGAGACATCTTCTTCCAGATAGCCAGAGACATAGGTTTCTTGTAATCAATATCTTCTTCGTAATCAGCCACAACATCCTCCCCAAGCACATGGCGCCAAGCGCCATTTATCAAACGTAACGTTTTAGCGGTATAGAGTCAAAGGTACACACTGGTTAAAAACGATTGCCTGACACGACGAAGCGTTACGTTCAGCCACGACGAAGCGTTACGTTCAGGCACGACGAAGCGTTACGTCAAGGCTTGACGAAGCGTTACGTTCAGGCACGACGAAGCGTTACGTCAAGGCATGACGAAGCGTTACGTTCAGGCTTGACGAAGCGTTACGTTCAGACAGAACGAAGCGTTACGTCAAGGCATGACGAAGCGTTACGTTCAGGCATGACGAAGCGTTGCGTCTCAAAGCTATTCGTGTTCAGGCGAAGGGCGCGTATCATACGTGTTAGGTTTCATAACCGGTGCTACTATAGTAGCTATGGAGGATTTATGAGTACACAAGAAGAGCTTTTAGTTAAAGCTATGACTTGGAAGAGTCCTGAAACAATTCCGATCAGCGTTGGTTTCCTGCCCGCCGCGTGGAAAAAGTACGGCGCAGAGCTTAGGGCGATTACGGCGCGTTATCCACAGTTTTTTGGCGATATAAGCAAGCGTTACAACTACGCGGCCTACACGCCGCAAACCTACCACGAAGGTACTTATATCGACGAGTGGGGCTGTGTGTGGGAGAACATTCAGGAGGGTATGGAGTCTATGGTGAAGGGACATCCGGTGAAAACCCGTGAGGATATTCACGCCCTGCGCATCCCCGACGACCGCACAGGCCGAATACCGCACGGGTTCATGTACCTGCGCCTCCTCGACCTGCGCGGCTTTGAGGAAGCCATGTTTGACTTTGCCGAGGAGCCAGAGGAACTACAAATACTCATCGACAAGGTGCTGGAATACAACCTCTTGCAGGTTGAGGTCGTTATCCAAAAAACATCTGGGACAATCATCTACTTCGGCGACGACTTGGGTATGCAGAACGGCCTTGCTATTGGCCGTGAGAAGTGGGTGAAGTACCTGAAACCCTGCTTCGCCGCGATCTACAAGAAGTGCCACGACGCCGGCAAACTCGTTTATATGCACACCGACGGCTGTATCTGGGAAATCATGGCTGAGCTTCAAGAAACCGGCGTGAACATGGTGAATCCCCAGTACCGCGCCAATGGCCTTGATAAGCTCGTCAGCGTCTGTAAAGGCAAGATACCTATCAACCTCGACCTTGACCGCCAGTATCTGCCCTTTGCCACGCCGGATGGGATTGAGCGGCACATCCGCGACTGCGTTGAGGCGCTCTATCTGCCTGAAGGCGGTCTGGGTCTCAGTCTCGAACTTGGCCATGATGTACAGCCGGACATAGCCGAAGCCGCCATTGCCGCGCTGGAGAAGTACCGGCACTACCGGTTATAGGAGCCGGAACGCCAGATCAGACCAGGATTCTTTCTTGAGCGGGCGCAGTTGTTCAATGTTCAGCCACTCAGCGCCCGCGAGTTCTTTGTCCGGCGCGGGTATATAGCCTGCCGCGCACTGCGCCACATACACCAGCCCCAGATGAACCTGACCTACTGCTGAATCCATGTCGTTAATGATACCGCGATACTCAAACTGTATGGCTGATTGCTCAAAGTTACTCAATTCCTCGGCTAACTCCCTCAGCATCCCCGCAGTAACCGTCTCGATAAGTGTTTCCCGTTGATCAATCTCGTCAATATGGCCGCCAATGCCGCAGGAATACAACCCGTGCAGGCGAACCTCCGTTCCATGACGGGGGTAGCAGAGGAACTGGCCAGCGCTATTGCGTATCAGTACATAGGGGATAAGCTGTTTATAGGCTGGATCATCTTCCGCAAGCGCCCGCTCGATCCAGTGAACATGCGTTACATTCAGCGTCGCGTGAATATCAACCGGAAACGCCCCGCTTTCCTGTAGCCACGCGGTAGGCAGAGCGCCAGTTTTAACACAACAGATAGTTTTCGTTGTTACCATGATACAAACTCCATAGTTTAGCTTAGAGACGCGACAGTTCTTAATCAAGGTAACGTGAGTTTGGCGGGAACAACACGCGCTTGTCATCCGGCATGGATACCACGTCTCTGACACCGGCTTCCGGCGCGTTGAACACACGTAAGGTAGCAAAAAGTACAACATGGCTGAAATGTCCTTGTTTCTTTTTGATAAAAACAGCATGATACAGTTACTTTTATCCAAAATGGAGCGTAAATATGAACATAGCTACTTACACAGTTAAGCCAAAACTTCCACCTTCTTTGAAGCCTCTGGAGGAAATTGCCCGTAATCTTTGGCTTTCATGGAACTTTGACGCAATCCAGCTCTTCATTCGCCTGGATTACGATGCCTGGCTTCAGGCCGAGCAAAGCCCGGTACGGACGCTGGCTATAGCCAGCCAAGAACGGCTCGCCAGAATGTCAAAGGACGATTCCTACCTTGCGGCCATGAAGGAAGTATACGAGCGTTTCCTCAAGTATAAAAAAGGTGAAACGTGGTATCACGGCTCAAAGAAAGAGGTGATCGCCTACTTCTCTATGGAGTACGGCATTGATACTTCTCTTCCTATCTATTCAGGTGGCTTGGGAATCCTGTCCGGCGATCACATGAAGACTTCTTCCGATATGGGCCTGCCCCTTGTGGGCATAGGGTTGCTGTACCGGCAGGGGTACTTCAAGCAGGCTCTTAACGCGGATGGGTTCCAGCAGGAGCGTTACCCTGAAAATGACTGGTACAATATGCCGGTTGAGCGGAAGACCGACCGCAATGGTGCGCCGCTCAAGATTTCGGTTGAACTGGCCGGCGCGGTCGTTGTTGCCCAGATATGGGAAGTCAAGGTCGGACGCGCTTCCCTCTACCTTCTCGATACCAACATCGACGAAAACCACGGCGACTTACGCAACATCACCGCCTCGCTCTATGGCGGCGATAAAGAAACCCGCATCCGGCAGGAGATACTGCTGGGCGTTGGCGGTATTCGGGCGCTTCGCCTGCTGGGAATCAATCCGGCGGTAACACACATGAACGAAGGCCATTCCGCGTTTCTGGGGCTGGAGCGGATCCGCGAAATCATGCAGGAGAAGGGCTTTGTCTTTGATGAGGCAAAAGAGGCGCTGTGGCCAACCAACATCTTCACCACGCATACGCCGGTTCCAGCAGGCAATGAACGCTTTGACATTGGCCTGATGGAGAAATACTTCCGTTCATGGACTGGTATTCTGGGTATTTCATGGCACGATTTCCTTGCGCTTGGCCGCATCAACCCCAGCGATGACCATGAATCGTACTGCATGACTGTGCTGGCCCTGAAAATGTCCGCCTATGCCAATGGCGTTGCCCGCTTGCACGGAGTGGTTTCCCGCGATATGTGGAAGGGGCTGTGGCCTGGACTTCCCCTTGAAGAGGTTCCGATAGGCCATGTTACCAATGGCGTGCATCCCCGCACGTGGGTTTCCCACGGTATGATCGAACTGCTGGATCGTTACTTTGGCCCTCGTTTTGAAAACGAGCCGACGGATCTCAGCATCTGGAACCGCATGGACCGTATCTCAGACGAGGAACTGTGGCGTACCCATGAGCGCCGGCGTGAACGCATGGTCGCGTTTGCGCGTGAGCGTATCAAGCAGTACGCAATCCACACTGGCGCGGGCGAGCGGCAGATTCAGCGGGCTGAGGACGCGCTTTCGCCTTACGCGCTCACGCTTGCCTTTGCGCGGCGTTTTGCCACCTACAAACGCGGCAACCTGCTCCTGCGCGACCCGGAACGCCTCTTGCGTCTGGTACGCGACAACGAGCGGCCTGTGCAGCTCATCTTTGCTGGCAAGGCTCACCCAATGGATATGCCCGGCAAGGAACTGATTCGTGAGATCATTCACTTCGCGGAGAAGTACGACATTACCAACCGCATCGTATTTATCGAAAACTATGACATGACTGTGGCGCGCTATCTCACCAGTGGCGCCGACGTCTGGCTCAACACGCCGCGCCGTCCCCTTGAGGCGTCTGGAACGAGCGGCATGAAGGCGGCCATGAACGGCGTACTGAACTGCTCCATCCTCGACGGTTGGTGGGATGAAGCCTACGCGCCAGAAGTCGGCTGGGCCATTGGCATGGGCGAGCAGTATGAGGACACGAACCTCCAGGACGAAGTTGAAAGCAAGGCGCTTTACGACCTGCTGGAACGGGACATCATCCCCCTGTTCTACCAGCGTGGACGGGACAGCCTGCCGCGTGAGTGGATTCGCCGTATGAAGAATTCCATGCGTTCAATTGGTCAGTCCATGTCCTGCCACCGTATGCTCATGGATTACCACAACCAGTTCTACGCGCCGGCCCTGAAAAATTACCGCCGGCTCGTCAAGGATGGTTATGTTGAGTCAAAATCGCTTGCCGCGTATTTTGCCAAGCTCAACGCGGGGTGGAACGGCGTCAGGATCGTATCGGTGGAATCCAACGCCAAGCCGGTTATGCAGCGGGGCGATTCGCTTACTGTTGTCGCGCAGATTGATCTCGGCTCACTCTCGCCAAACGATCTGCTTGTTGAGCTATACCACGGTACGATCTCGAATCAGAATACCACGATTGATCATGCCCGCAGAGCCGAGATGAGAGACACTGGCCATGAAGGAACACTCTTCCGCTATCAGGTACGGGTCGAATGTATAGACACCGGTATGCAGGGGCATACGGTGCGTATTCTCCCCTCACACAAATCGCTGGTGCATCCATACCGGCCCGGACTTATCAGGTGGGCGTAGGTAGCCGGGAACCACTGATTAAACGCTGAACGCACGGACTAGCGCAGAGATGTTTTATTATCCAATGCTCTGCGCATTCCGCGCTGTTTCACGCTTGGTTTACTCAGCGCCTTCGTTGCGTGATAAACTCGCCAAGCTCACTATTCCCGTTTCAAGTCCCGCAGCACGATGAGCCGGTCGATCTGCTTGAGGATATAGTCCTGAAACAGCGTCCCGCGATAACAACTGAGCTGCGGCTTATGGTTCGCACACTTGACCTGTCCCCTTGAGATACACGCCTCCACACTTCACTCTTCAGTTTGGTTTAGCACCCGCCGCATCACCGCACTCGCCGGCGTTGATGTGGAGCAGTACGAGGCGGCCATACTTAATGGCACAGGATGCCTCAAGCGCGTCATCTACGCGGGGCGTTTTTGCGAAAACCAAGCCACACTCCCTTGACATGTTCAGCGTAAGGATTAGAATGATGTTATGCTTTTGAAACCAGCAGATAAAAAGACAGAACACGACCTACGACCTACGACCTACGACCTACGACCTACGACCTACGACCTACGACCTACGACCTACGACCTACGACCTACGACCTACGACCTACGACCTACGACCTACGACTCTATTCTATGCAAGAAGACGGCGTGTCAAGTACCTAACGCCTGATTTCCCGCTTTTGTATGGGGATAAACCGCAGGTTTATCCAAATCCCCCAAAAATAGATCGCATCTACCCATTCGGACACGCCGCTAAACCAGCCTGTATACCGGATATGTCCACAGTTAAAACTTTTGAGTTCACAGTTACACCTGTAGAGTCCAAAGTTACAACTACTGAGTCCACAGTTTTAACTGTAGAGTCTGCCGTTACAACTTTTGAGTCCACAGTTTTAACTGTAGAGTCCACAGTTACAACTGTAGGGTCAGCCGTTAAAACTGTAGAGTCCACAGTTAAAACTGTAGAGTTCACAGTTACACCTGTAGAGTCTGCAGTTAAAACTATTGAGTCAGAAGTTACAACTTTTAGGTTATTCATTACAACAAATGGATCGTTTGCTGTAATGAATAGGTCATTCGTTACAACACATAGAGGAGAGAACTATGGCAAAGACCACTGATTGGCTGCCGGGACCCAGAACGGATGTTCTGGCAATGTGCCTGAGCTGGATTCTATACATAACAGAGCTGAGGCGGACCGCCTGGGAGATACTTGAATGAGAAAGGGGAAGCTGGGGGCCGACGGCCCAGGCCATCATCCTCTAAAGAGGTTTTAACCGGGGCGTAAGCCCCTGATTAAAAATAGCAGAGGAGCCCCGGAGACGGTAAATCCTGCAAGAAGCGCCGTATCCGGGGCCTTGAGCTACATGCGCTTGAGAGTATAGGGCAAATCCAGGCCCCGCTTCAAGCGCAGGTAGTCCTCTTGTGCCTTTTGGAAGGCCTTTCTCCTAGTGGAAAGGGAACTGAGTAAGGAGGACTTTATGCGAAAGAAGTTCTTGACGGCAATGGCCGCTCTGCTGAGCGCCCCATTGTTCTTTATGGGCTGCCCCATTGATGACGGCGGCGGCGGCGACCCCGCGCTGAACGGAAGCGTCGTCATTTCCACCACATCCGGTAGAGCGGCGGCGACTAGCGCCACGACAGGCGTAACCCTGTATGCCGTCTACAGCGGCTGGACCGAGACCGTTACCTGCCAGTGGAAGAAGGACGGAACGCCCATTACCAGTGGAACCAGCGCACGTTACACGCCCACCGAAGCGGGCAGTTACACTGTAACCGTGAGTGCGCCCGGCTGCCAGAGCAAAATCAGCGACCCAGTTACCATTACCGCCAGCAGCAGCGGCGGGCTGGACGGCACATGGACAGCCAGTAATGGACGGGTTGTAGTTTTTACCGGAGATACTTTTGACTATAAAGTTAATGGTACTCCCCAATATTACGGGACATTCTCTACTTCCGGTTCGACTATTACCTTCAACGAATCAAGTTTAGGCATGATGTCGGGTAATTTTACATTATCAGAAGAACCCCTTGCTCTTTCCAATGGAGGTTTGTTATGTTCACGGCAATAATTCCTGTCCGTAAAGGCAGCAGGCGTTTACCCAATAAAAACATTATGCCATTTGCGGGGAAAAACTTACTTACATACAAAATCGCGCAGCTAAAAACTATCGAAGAGATTGGGTGTATTGTGGTAAGTTCGGACAGCGATGAGATGCTTCAAATGGCAGTGGCAATGGGTGTAAAAACCCATAAACGGGCTGATGAATATTGTGATGAAAAATCACAGCCTTTTGGGGCGGTAGTGGCGCATATCTGTGAACACGTGGAGGGCGATGATATAATTTGGGCAACCTGTACCTCTCCGTTGGTGGAACCCGTCGAATATAAAAAGGCGATAGAAGCCTATAAACAGGTGTTGCATAAGGGGTGCGACTCGCTCATGTCCGTTGAAGAGTTTCACCGGTATATCTGGGACAAGAATGGCCCAATAAATTATGAATTGGGAATAAAACATGTTCCATCACAACAATTACCGCCGCTGTACCGTGTTACCGATGGGATATTAATCGCGCCACGGCTTGACATGATAAAGTGGAAATATTTTCACGGCCATCATCCGTATAAATATATTATGGACAAAAGAAGTTCTATAGATATAGATGACGTTTATGATATGGAATGCGCGAAGGCATGGTTAGATATAAAACCATAAAAAGCCTGCCGTGATAGCTGCGCTTGTACGCGGAGACATGGCAAGAACAGCCACGCCTCCGCGAAACAGATGTCCAACAGACCGACGAGGCCGTGTTTACCAAACCGCGAAGCCGCAGAGTGAAAGATATCCGTGCCACACTTGCCATTGTGGTTAAAGGTATATATACTTCTTCCAACTTATTTTAAGGAGAATGTTGTGCTGGAAACACGGATACAGAAAGCGCTTGAAGAGGTTCGTCCTTCCCTTCAGGCTGATGGTGGGGATGTGGAGTTCGTCTCGGTCGCTGAAGATGGAACAGTTTCGCTCAGACTTACTGGCCATTGTGGTGATTGCCCCATGTCTCAAATGACATTGAAGATGGGAATCGAAAGCTTCTTGAAGAAAGAGATTCCCGAAGTCAGCGCCGTTGTTGGCGTGTAAACAAAAACCGCAACCGGGAGGAGGAGAACCGGTTGCGGTATAACGAAAAATCATCTTTAGGGGGAGCGTTGTAGGTGATGCTTCCCTTTTATATTGATTGAAACAGTGCTTGAGACCTTTGGTTACACTACTTAGCGGAAATTGCAAAAGTAGTCACGGCGCCTCAGAGGAGTTCCATAACGTTATCCTTGCCGAGAAGCCGCTCATAGACTTGAAAATAGTTGAAAGCGTTACTATACTTTGACAATTAACGCGGCTATTAACTTTTAGTTGAAAAAGCTTATCATAAAGGAGAAACAAATGAGCATCAATATTACTAAGATGCGAAATATTGGAATCAGTGCGCATATTGATTCGGGTAAAACAACGCTTTCTGAACGTATTTTGTTCTATAGTAATAAGATACATACCATCCACGAAGTCCGGGGAAAGGATGGGGTTGGCGCGACCATGGACCACATGGAGCTTGAACGGGAACGAGGTATCACAATTCAGTCGGCGGCGACGCAGGTTACCTGGAAGGATCACACGATCAACCTCATCGACACACCTGGACACGTTGACTTTACCATTGAGGTGGAGCGCTCTCTGCGGGTGCTGGACGGAGCAATCCTCGTGCTGTGCGCGGTTGGCGGGGTACAATCCCAGTCCATCACGGTAGACCGGCAACTCAAGCGCTACCATGTACCGCGTATCGCGTTTGTTAACAAGTGCGACCGCACCGGCGCGAACCCTTTCAAGGTGAAGATACAGCTCCGTGAAAAACTGGGGCTGAACGCGGTTATGATACAGATTCCTATCGGGCTGGAGGATAAGCTTGAGGGCGTTATTGACCTTATCACTATGAAGGCCGTGTACTTCGACAGGGATCAAGGAACCGAGATTCGCTATGCGGAGATACCAGCGCACCTCAAGGCTGACGCGAATAAGTACCGCGATGAACTGATGGATGCCGTGTCCCTGTTCAGCGATGAAGTGATGGAACTGATGATGAACGGCGACGAAATCCCCGAAGACCTCATCAGGGCGGCGATTCGTAAAGGCACACTGGCTGAACAGTTCGTGCCGATGATGGTTGGCTCGGCGTACAAGAACAAGGGCATACAGCCCCTGTTGGACGCGGTGAGCTACTATCTGCCCAACCCCACTGAGGTGAAGAATTATGCGCTCAACCTCGATAAGGGTGAGGAACAGGTCGAGCTTTCCATCGACGAGAAAAGCCCCACTGTGGCGCTCGGCTTCAAGCTGGAAGACGGTCAGTATGGCCAGCTTACCTATGTTCGCATCTATCAGGGTTCACTCAGGAAGGGCGAAGAGCTTATGAACACCCGCGCTCGCAAGCGTTTTAAGGTAGGCCGGCTGGTGCGTATGCACTCGAATACTATGGAAGATATTAACGAAGGCTCACCAGGGGACATCGTGGCGCTCTTTGGCATTGAGTGCGCTTCCGGCGATACCTTCTGTGGCGGCGGCCTTAACTACGCCATGTCCTCAATGTTTGTGCCAGCGCCGGTCATATCGCTTGCCATCACGCCTAAGGACAAAAAGTCGTCAGACCAAATGTCAAAGGCGCTCAACCGCTTCACCAGAGAAGACCCAACGTTCCAGACCTACATTGATCCGGAGTCTAACCAGACCATCATCAAGGGTATGGGCGAACTGCACCTCGAAGTCTACATTGAGCGGATGCGGCGGGAGTACAAGTGCGAAGTGGAAACCGATTCGCCACAGGTCGCGTACCGTGAAGCCATCACTACGCGGGCTGAGTTTAACTACACCCACAAGAAGCAGACCGGCGGGTCCGGTCAGTATGGCCGCGTCGCCGGCTATATGGAGCCTTACGCGGACGGCGATTACGAGTTTGTGGACATGGTTAAGGGTGGATCGATTCCCACAGAGTATGTCCCAAGCTGCGACAAGGGCTTTAAGCAGGCCATACAGAAGGGCAGTCTCATTGGCTTCCCCATCGTCAATATCCGCTGCGTCATCAACGACGGCCAGTCTCACCCGGTAGATTCCTCGGACATCGCGTTCCAGCTCGCCGCCATCGGTGGGTTCCGCGAAGCCTATCGCAAGGCTAAACCCTGCATCCTTGAACCCATCATGAAGGTCTCGGTGGAAGGCCCCACCGAATTTCAGGGCAACATTTATGCCTCCATTAACCAGCGTCGTGGTATAATCACCGCGTCAACTGAAGACGGAAGTTTTTCCCGCGTGGAAGCTGAGGTGCCTTTGAGCGAGATGTTCGGTTACTCAATGGCTCTCCGCGGCATGACCCAGGGCAAGGCGGAGTTCTCCATGGAGTTCGAGCGATACGGCAAGGTTCCGTCGAGCATTTTCGAGGCCCTGGTCAAAGCGTATGAGGAAAAGCGAAAGAAGGAACAGGGACGCTAAGTCCCTCATCAAGATTCTTAGGAGCAAAAGCATGATAACAGATGAAATTGTGCAACGAAGTCCAGTTCGCGTTTTTGAGAAGTCCATCCAGGGTGGACTACAGTCCGGCGAAATCGGCATCATCGCCTCGCCGAGCGGCATTGGCAAAACATCCGTGCTGGTACAGCTTGCCCTGGACAAGCTCTTGCAGGGAAAAAAGGTCATTCACGTTTCCTTTACCCAGCATACGGACTATGTAATCTCATGGTACGAAAACATCTTTGAGGAACTCTTCAAAAAGCGCAACGCCGTTGACATCAAAGACCTCAGAGGCGATCTGGTGAAGAACCGTGTGCTGATGAACTTTAACCAAGAAGGCGTTACCAGCGAGCAGATAAACCGGAGTCTGCGGGCCATGATCATTGAGGGCGGATTCAAAGCCGAGTCAATTATTGTTGACGGCCTTGACTTCTCCCACGCCAGCCGCGCTCGTTTCGTTGAGACGCGAGCCTTTGCCGCTGAAATGGGCTTAAGCGTCTGGTACAGCTGCAACCTTCAAGGCAAGGAACCGCAGTATGATAAACAGCGGCTTCCCCTCATCATCAAGGATTATGTAGACCTGCTGGACGTGGTTATCACACTGGAACCAAAGCCGGATCACATCGCGCTCATGGTATCCAAAGACCACAACGCCTATAACCCACAGACCCCGCCCTTGCGCCTTGACCACCGCACCCTGCTGATACTCGAAGCTTGAGACTGCCCTAACAAAACAGAAGCGGCTCGCATGAGTCGCTTCTTAATGCTTCTCGAAATCCCGCAAACTTGCTACGCTAATGACATGAACGATACCAATGCTATTGAAAAGCTGTTCGATAAGATTAAACATGCCCGCCATTGCGTGGCGCTCACCGGCGCTGGAGTGAGTACCCTGTCGGGTATACGGGACTTTCGGGGCAAAGACGGCTTGTATAAAGAAATGGACGCGGAAAAGATGTTCGACATCGACTACTTCGAGCAAGACCCGTCCTATTACTACAAGACCGCCGGTTCTTTTATCTACAACGTTGATACAAAAGAGCCGTCCATCGTGCATACTGGCCTTGCGGCGCTGGAACAACGCGGCCTGCTCAAGGCGATCATCACCCAGAACATTGACCTCTTGCACCAAAGGGGCGGCAGCAAGCGCGTCATTGAGATGCACGGCTCGCCTAAGATACACTACTGCCTGCGTTGCGCTGGTGTGCGTATGGGCTTCGAGGAAGTCAGCGCCATTGTGAAAGCGGGCGGCCTGCCGCGCTGCCCAACGTGTGGCCGTGTGCTAAAGCCAGCCATCACCTTTTTTGGCGAAAGCCTGCCGTCGGACGCGCTCCGCGACGCGGAACATGAGGCGTCACAAGCCAGCCTTATGCTGGTGCTGGGAACAAGCCTCACCGTATACCCCGCCGCCAGTGTCCCCCAGATCACCATCAGGCATGGCGGCGAAATCGTCATTATTAACAACATGGAAACTCCGCTCGACCGCTATTCCCCGCTGCGCTTTGAGGACTTGGGTGAGGTGTTTACCGGTTTGAGCACACTGCTGGATGCCGCGCAATGAGTGTAAACAACACTGACACCGACCAGTGCGAGTGTTTGGTTATCCATGAAGAAATTGTCGCGGAAGTGCGCCTGCTCATGCCTGATGATGAGACGCTGTTTAACCTTGCCGACCTGTTCAAGATGTTTGGCGACTCAACCCGCGTGCGTATTGTGAGCGCCTTGTTACATTCCGAGATGTGCGTCTGCGACATTGCCGCGCTGCTCGGCATGAGTAAGTCCGCGATTTCTCACCAACTACGCTCGCTGCGGCAAACCAAGCTCGTCAAAAACCGGCGCGAGGGCAAAGTTATTTATTACAGCCTTGACGACGACCATGTGAAAACCATTTTTGCCCAGGGCTTGCAGCATGTTATGGAGTAGAACTGTGCCACGCTTTCACCGCAATGCATAACGGCGTGTGGGAGTATCGGCACGGGTTGAGGTATACCCGAAGGCAAGCGGGGAAGACTTCCCCGCGCTCCAGCCAGAGGCAGTCTTCCCCGCCTCATAACGCCTCACCGACAACAAAAAGCCTCCGGCGCAATCGCCGGAGGCTTTCACATCCGCCGCCATGTATGGCGGTTTTTACTTACGGCACTTCCGCGCTGGCCATAGCCCACGGACCTTTGACCCCGCCTGAAGTCTCCCAGTGGGCGCGGTAGTAAGCTGTTTTACCCACGTCCTCCGGCTCGTGGCGCATCACAAAAGGTTCGGTCATGCTGATGTAATCCTTACTCCAGCCCCGCTCGCTGTTCAAAATCGGCTCTGGATCGCTCGCGTCCCTGATGTAGACCTGAAATACCGCCAGATGGTAGGGCGCCTTGGCGCGGCGCGGCTTGCCTTCGATATGGTAGTAGAGGGTGTGGGTGTGGCTACCCGGAATAGTGCCGTTGACGATGCGGTCGATGTCCACCGCGTCGTTCACCGTGGCTACGGTGGTATGGGTGTTGTTAATTAAGTGAAAGCCCATAGCCACCACGTCTTCTGATGTGCGGGGAGCGAGGAGCAGCCCCCGCTCAAGCAGATCGCTTATGGCTGTACGGAGCCCGGTTTTCGCCAGATTTTTTGCCTCCGTGTCCTTGGGCAGATGCGCCCCCTTGCAGGCGGCGTAAGCCGGAACCCATGCCGCGTGAGCCTCTTTGAAAACCGTCCAGCTCGTAATGGGAATGTCTGTCCATGCCGCGTTAGGACCCTCAATAAAGGGCGTTACATAGGTCAACATGCTGTTTGCCAGCGAGTCCAGTCCCTCTTCCGTCGAGGGAAGAGTGTGCTTCGCTATTTTCTTTGCCATATATACCTCCAAACAAAAGTGTCTAAAATTAACATCTCTATCATGCGCCAGAATCGCCGCTTATGTCAATCTCATTCTAAACATAAAGGTTTTAAACTAAGGTCTATTCGCTCAATGCGGGTCTACGCCGGTTTTTCTCCGGCTCACAACAACACTGTCGCGGCTCACAACAGTACTGTCGCGGCTCACAACAGTACTGTTGCGGCTCACAACAACACTGTTGCGGCTCACAACAACACTGTTGCGGCCCACAACAACACTGTTGCGGCTCACAACAACACTGTTGCGGCTCACAACAACACTGTTGCGGCTCATAACAGTACTGTCGCGGCTCACAACAGTACTGTCGCGGCTCACAACAACACTGTTGCGGCTCACAACAGTACTGTCGCGGCTCATAACAAACGCGCTCTGTGCTGGGGCTTCCAAAATGATACTGTTTACATGATTGTTTGATATGGCTGCTGTTCAGCCCTTTGGGGGCTAAGCATACGTGTCTGGCGCTAGGTGTCCGGCACTACATCTAACGTGCCGGCTGTATATGGCGTTTTGCAAGCCCGGATAAGGGCTGGCAAAGAAGGCTATGGGTGGCAACATGGGGCGGAAGTTTTACGTGGGAATGGAGCGTAGCGCAATAACCCCGGCAAACCGGAACCAAAGCCGCCTATCGGCAACGAAGCATATAGACCTATTATGTACAGTACCGTCTGTACTTCCCTGTTTATTTTTATATATATAATATTTCTAAAAGCTCTTCTTCATGGTTTTCGATATATATCTTTTTTTTTGGTATCATGTGGTAATATTCTTTTGCCTTTATAGCGAATTGTTCATTACCCACTAGTATTGTTCCGCTGCCGTTTAATACATAAAGGCGGAATTCAATCGGCGGTTCGTGCAGTCTCTCATTCTTTTTTATTGAAAAATATGCATGCATGATACCCTTTTCATAGTCTAAACATAAAGATACCGCATTTACGCTATGCGCTTGTACTCCATATCTATTATCCACAATTACTTTTGTCGGATAATCTTTTGAAAAGAATTCCGTAAATTTATGCAGTCTGTTTATAAACTTTAAAACAATCTCCGGCGGCTTTTTACTCAAATATACTTTTTTCTCTTCCGTTTTATATTTCAGTTCTATCAATGAACACATTTCCCCTTGTTCATTTGGCTCATTGGAAAATGCCGACCCTGGGGATAGCTCGTTATTGTATAATCTTAAGAGCGTTTCTTTGGAAAGAACAAACGTCTCTTCCGGTACAAATTTTTCTTCATTATATACGAACACCTTCTCATTATGTACGTCCACTTGCCAGATTCCCTGTTCTACATCATAGATTTCAAATTGTAACCTTATAAAGTAATCCTTTTCTATTTTCCTTTCAAAGGTCTTTGCAAAGTCATTAAACATACCGCTAATATCCATTTGATACTCCTTAACTTATACGCTATACCCGGCAACTCTCTCTGTCAATAGTTTTTAGGGCGGCATTGCCAACATGATGTCTCTAACTAACCATGTCTCTGACACCACGCGCTCCAAGCCGGAATACACGCGCTCCGGCTTGGAACACACGTGGGCTGAGCCGGAGCCGTGCCGGAGCCTCCCAAGATAATTTCAAATAATTGCTTGACACGGCTGTTGTTCACCCCTACCATATATCACGGTACCTGTTCATCCGGTTAGGGAGACAGTTGAGCCGGTATCCCGCGAGGGATCAGACAAAGCGGACAGACGCTTGGCGGTTCGGGCAGACGAGCTATTTTTTACAAGGAGGTCTGCCTCATGGCAGACGGCGTTTCAGCCTAAGACTTGGGTTTCCGCGCCGTGATTTTTATGAACAAAAAAGATGGATTCGCTCTGACTATGCTGGTGTTTTTAGTAGGTATGGCGTTTGCCGCTGGTAGCGGTCAGCAGGCGTCAAAGACTATCTCGCTGTACTACTGGGACGCCAATCAAAAGGCGGCTATGGATTCGGTTGTCGCGGCATATACCGCGAGTTCAGGCGTGAAGGTCGAGACCACGATTGTCCCCTATGGGCAGTATTGGACAAAGCTACAAACCAGTTTGCCATCGGAGAACGGCCCCGACGTCTTCTGGATCAACTACTCTCACGCCCTTGACTACTATCCCGCGGGGCTTGTGTCGGAGATTCAGACCTACGTTGACCGCGACAAGGTTGATATGACGCCTTTCCCCCAATCCCTGGTCGAGATGTATTCCTACAACGGCAAGCTCTACGGCATTCCCAAGGACTACGATACCATCGCTATCTTCTATAATAAGGCAATGTTCGACGCCAAGGGCGTACCGTATCCTAAAGCGGGCTGGACATGGGACGACTTCAGAAACACCGCCCTTGCGCTGACCGATGCCTCGAAGGATGAGTACGGCTTCGGCGTCGTGGCTACGGAACAGGAAGTGGTGTTCCCGTGGGTGTTTTCCAATGACGGCAATCTGCTATCGGCGGATAAGCGTACCTTCAACTTCAACACGCCGCAGACCATTGAAACCCTGCAATGGCTGATGAACCTGATCCATGTGGATCACGTTTCCCCGACCTACGCGCAGTTCAAGGAACTGAAATCTGGGGATCGCTTCCTCGGCGGCAAACTCGCCATGATGGCCGATGGCTCATGGTCGGTAAGGGATTTCTCTGAGGCGCTCGGCGATAATCTTGGCATTGTCGAGATTCCGCGCAAGCGCCGCGCCGCTAACGTCATTCACGGTTTAAGTTTCGCCATTAGCAACAAATCCAAGAACAAGGAAGAAGCCTGGGGGTTGCTCAAGGCTTTCGCTGCTAAGGACGCGGGCGTGGCGCAGGCGTCAGTGGTTATTCCCGCTTATGAAGGCGCTACGCAAATGTGGAAGGATCACTTCCCGAAACTTGACGTGCAGATGTTCATTGACGGCGCGAATATTGCCAACCCGTTTGCGACACCGCTGGTGGCGGCTTCGGCGCAGTCAAGCGCGATGTTTACGATGTTTGAAAAGGTATGGAATGGCGCTGATGTGGCGGCTGCCTGCGCGGAACTGGACGCGGAATGTCGCAAGATTGTCGCGGAATCCGGCAAATAACGGAGCAAAGCGTGAAACCAAAGCGGCGCATAGGCAGAAATACACTCAATACCTGGTTCTGGGGGTACTTCTTTGTCTCGCCGGTGATGCTGGGCGTTGCCGTGTTCCTTCTGGGGCCGGTGTTTTACGCCCTGTATCTCTCGCTGACCAACTGGGATGGCTTTGTAGCGCCCCGATTCATTGGTTTGCGAAACTTCATCAACCTGTTTCAGGATGAGGAACTCTACATTGAGTTCTTTAACACCCTGAAATACATGATTGGCGTTGTGCCTTGTACCATCATCATAGCCCTTTGTGTCGCCAATCTGCTGAACACTAAGATAAAGGGCAGGACGTTTTTCCGCACCGCGTTCTTCCTGCCCATGGTTACCATGCCCGCCGCGATAGCTACGGTCTGGCGCTGGCTGTTTAACTCGCAATACGGGCTGGTCAACTTTTTGTTCCGGCCTTTTGGCCTGAACCCGCTGTGGCTTGGCGATCCTCAGTACATTATGACCGCTGTAATCATAGTGGCGATTTGGTCAGGCATTGGTTATGCGTCCATCATACTGCTGGCGGGGCTACAAAATATCCCCAAAAACTACTACGAGGCAGCCCAGATCGACGGCGCTGGTCCGATACGTTCATTCATCTCGATTACGGTGCCGTTGCTGTCCCCATCAATATTTTTCCTGACCATTACCTCAATGATAGGCGCGTTTAAGGCGTTTGACCTGATATTCATGTTTTCCGGCGGCGGCATTTCCAGTGGACCGATTTCAATGTCGGTGCGTACCATGGTTTACGGCATCTACCACAAGGGTTTTGTCCTGATGAACATGGGTTACGGGGCGGCGGAGGCGGTTATCCTCTTCGCTATTATCCTGATCGTTACCCTGGGACAGTTCTATATGCAAAAGAAGCTGGTGTTTTATGATTAAGCAAGGAACAGGCAAGCAGATTACCGGTGGGCTTGTATTCGTAGTCTTGTCCATCGGCTCTCTTGGAATGATTACGCCCTTTGTCTGGATGGTCTTGACCGCGTTCAAGACCTACCCTGAAACGCTTGCTATTCCCATCAAGTGGCTTCCTTCAAGCCTCAAGCTCACCAATTTTACCGAGGTACTCTCGCGGCTGAACTTTGCCCGCTACTACGTGAACACCATCATTGTAGCCGTATCGATCACGGCCTTGCAGGTGCTGTTCTGCTCCATGGCGGGCTATGGCTTTGCGCGGCTGAACTTTCCCGGACGCAATGTGCTGTTCTTCATTCTGCTGTCGGTGCTGATGATTCCCTCCCAGATGACGCTGATTCCGTCTTTTGTGCTGCTGTCGCGGCTTAACTGGATTGACACCTTCACCGGCCTCATCATCCCCAATGTGTTCAGCGCCTATGGCACGTTTTTTCTGCGGCAGTTCTTTAAGTCCTTACCCGGCGAGCTGGAGGAGGCGGCAATCATTGACGGCTGTTCCCGCTTTGGTATTTACTGGCGGATTTTCATGCCACTCTGCGGTACTGCGGTGGCGGCCTTTTCGGTCTTCACGGTATTGTGGGCATGGAACGACCTGATGTGGCCTTTGATCATGACGTCGAAGGACTCGGTACGGGTGCTGTCGGTGGGTATCGCAACGCTGTTTGGGGAACACGGCTCCCGTTACAATCTGCTGATGGCGGCGAGTATGCTCGCAACAGCGCCGATGATCGTCTTGTTTTTGCTCTTGCAAAAGCAGTTTATCACCGGCATCGCGGTTACGGGGCTGAAGGCATAGCTGATTAGAAGCCGCCGCTAGGTATGTTCGCCTTCATAGCGTCTCGTGGGCGCGACACCGAAAACCGCCTTATGCGCCCTGAAAAAATTGGAATAATCGTTAAAGCCGGCGCGATAGCTTGCCTCTTTAGCGGAACTGCCGGCAAGTATGGCTGCGTGGGCAGTGTAGACACGCTGCTCACGGATGTATTGATTCACTGTGGTTCCCGTCTCTTTGCGGAACAGGGTATTGAGATAGTTCTTGTTAATATTAAAGTAGCGGGCGACTGTTTCCAGAGAAATAGCGGCTTCTTTGTTGTCATAGATATACTTAATAACCGTTTGTATCCACTTTTTACCAAGAAACTGAACGATGGAAGGCAGGCTCGTTTTTGTGTCTCTCATGCTGTATATCTTGGTAAGCAGCGAGACCAGACGGCTTTTGAGCGATAGCTTTTGCACCCCCTGTTTCATGTCCCTACATTCCAACAACACTTCAACAAAAAAATCAATTTTACTGGCAGCTACATTCATATAATACGTCTCTTTTGTCTTAAAGAGTTCTGGTAACAGGGCTTTTTCAGCGTCATTCAGGAATTCAGGCGTAAAATGAATGGAAACCCGGTCGCAAAGCTGCTTTGAAACAATTCTCCAGTCATGCGGAGTATGCGGCGGTATCAGGAAGAGGCTGTTGGGCTTAGTGGTATATACCCTGTCCTCAAGACGGAGTATGGTACTGCCCTGGATTACATAGTAAATCTCATACTCGTCATGAGTATGGCCGTTTTGCAATAGCTCATCAGTCAGAGAATGGTGGAAATTCATCATGTCGATCTTCAGGCTATCTATATGGTACATCTGCTTTGCTCGTACTATCATACCACAAGTCTGGATGCTTGCAAGAAAAAATGCTGAGAACTCTTCGCGCTGGTTTCAGGTGTCCACGTTCCGTGTCTACTTTGCTCGTACCATCTAAAAACTGGATATTTGCAATAAGATTTTAGGATTTCCGCAATTGTGTTCCCCAAACAGCTCTCTATACTGAGAAAACCGGTTACCGTACTGGTACATCATTTCTATTTTGGAGGAAGATTATGAAAAGAATCGTTTCAATGTTGGCGGCCATGTTGTGGGCAGGCTCACTGGTTTTTGCGAATGGAGGCAGAGAAGGTCAAACCGCCCCGGCCTCTGGCACGCCGGTAAAGATTTCCGTGGAAGTCTTTGACCGCGGTACTGATGGCGGGAAGAGTAATCCTACCAACAACCAGTGGACCAAGTGGATACACGACAAGCTGCTCAAAGACGAGAACATTGACGTTACCTTTGTCGCCGTGCCTCGCTGGAGCGAGGAGACCGCTCTGGTGAACCTTTTCGCCGCCGGCACGCCGCCAGACGTGTGTTACAGTTACAATAACGATAACATTCAGGGCTGGGCCAATCAGGGCGGTCTTTTTGATGTTGCGCCCTATATTAGTACCACCCTCAAAGACCTAAACGCCTTTCTGGGCGAGGACAAGGCTATTCCCGGCAAGCTGCTCATCGAGAGGGAAATCGATCTTAGCACCGGCGCGATTTATCATATACCGGCCAGGCGTATGGCTCTGGCAAGGACGGTACTTTTTATGAGGGAGGACTGGCTCAAAATCCTCAAGCTACCTGTTCCCAAGACCACTGAAGAGTTCCATAAGACCCTGCTGGCCTTCCGAGACCGAGCCGATGAACTCATGGCGGCCACTGGCGTTTCCCGTATTGTCCCTGCGAATCTCGGCGCCACGCGCATTGACTGGGCTGTGCCTCCAATCATCGAGTCTTTTATTGATCCTAACCTAAGCATGAAAGACCGCTGGATCAATACGGTTATCAGTTCCAGCACGCTGCTCCCGGGTTTCAAGGAAGCCATTCGTTTTATTAACACATTGTATAATGAGAATCTGCTCGACAGAGATTTCCCCCTGTACGCCCAGACTACCGGCGCGGATGATCTCCTGAAAAGTGGACAGGTCGGCGCGTATATCAACGAATGGGATGACATTTACCGTGAACCCAACGGCAAACTGTCAGGACTCAAGGCCAACATACCTACAGCCAACCTCATTCCGGTTGACTGCTTCACCAATTCCAACGGCCAAACCGTGAAGCCCATCTATGATCAGGCGGGTCTTTCCTACTTTATTCCTGCATCCAGCAAAAATCATGACGCGGCCATGCGGTATCTTAACTGGCTTGCCAAGTATGATAATTACCATTTCCTTCAGGTAGGACATGAAGGCATTACGCATACTATTGGCACGGATAGGGTAGTGAAGGTTGACGCCACGGCCAAGGCTGATCCTACGTGGATCATGAACAGCAACCAAAACATTGATTATACCATGCCCATGAATGGCCTCTTCCTTGAAACTGAGGAAGCAAGCATCCTCGCCCTGGCGGCTGGCTATGTGTATCCTGCTGAGCTTATTAAGCAGGCGTACGGGACCGCGCTGAAAGACGGAGTATCGCCACCGGTGGTAAAGACTTCTTCTCCGTTGACTGTGGCCGGGCCTTTGAACCAGACGCTAGTGGACAAGGGCGGTGTGTTTTTGGTCGATCTCGAAACCTGCTCTGCCGCACAGTTTGACACGAAATGGGATGCGGGTCTCAAAGACTGGCTCGCCAGCGGCGCACAGGCCGTCATAGATGAACGCCGGGCAAAGTATCCATAAAAGCAGTACGTGAGCCTGCGCTGCTGGCTCCGAAGCGCAGGCGCCAGTAGCGCATGATTACATCCCTACATGGGCTGGGTTTGGAGCGCGGTTAGCGGTAGGGATTGCGGCGCTGCTTGAGGTACGCCTGATACGCGGCGCTTGCGTCGTAGTAGCCGTCGAGTCCCTTGAACGATGACGCTTCGTCGCAGCGGTATAGCTCAAGGAGCGTGGGGAAGAGCGGCGATTCCAGAACGTCTTCAATGCGGGTCAAGGGCAGGCGTTTCAGTGCTGCCGGCATCATGTGGTGTCGTACCAGAAAGCACACGTCGTCAATGAGGCTTGGGGCGAAGTCAAGGCGGCGCAAAAAGGCGCGAACCGTGCGGACTCCAAGCTCCGCATGTCCTTCAAACCGATGAGTGCCAGACGCGACAGCGAATGCCTTTCCCGCGTCGTGTAAGAGAAGCGCGAGTGAGAGGCGCAGATCAAGGGTTTTCCGGTAACGAAAGGTTTCAAGGGTATGACGCCAGCCGTTGCCTTCGGGGTGGAATTCCTTTGAGTGGTCAACATTGTTGAGCGTGGCAAGTTCCGGCCAGTGTTTTGTGATGAAGCCTCCGGTGTTGAGCAGGTCCAGCCCCAGGTCAGGGCGCGGCGAGAGGAGCAGGCTTATGAGCAAAGTTCGCTGTTCCTCAATACAGGGCGGCATACCGGCGCTCAGTTTCAGGGCGGCGCTGATAATGGGCTTGAGCGGCGGCGCGGCGTTCTTGCCGCTGTAGCGGGTGAGCGCGAGGGCGGCGTCCATAAGGGCGCGGGTGGCGTCAGCGGCGGGGTTTGGGGATAGCAGGTCGCTGGCAAGGCAGGCGTCGTCTGCGCTACGGGCGCTGCCGGCGCTGTCCCTTAGTGTACGGAGGCGTGGATATAGATCAGATGGATCATGGAAGCACTTTGTGTTCATGTCCTGACTGAACGAGAGCAGGGGATATGACGGCGCTTCATAGGCGCCGGCGTCGATACAGCGGAAGTAAAAGGTCTGCCCTTCAGCGTCGAGGGCAGCGTCGGCAAAGGCTGCGCCGGGGAAGCGCAGGTGTTCAAAGAGGCGAGCCAGCGCCGCAATGTCGGCGTCGCTTATGAGCCACTGGAAGGGCAGGGAAGGACGTCGCAGATAGCGGTCAATGGCACTGAAGGCGCGAAGTCTCAGTGAATAACCTTGCATTATGATAGTATCAATACTATTACTATTTGATATAACGCCACTATGTAGCATAGCGCCTCTTTTCCAGGAAATTATTGTGTGCTTGGAGCGCCCAGCGCGACTGTGTAGTACGGCTATGCCGCTGTGTTCTCACCAAATGAGAAAATCTTTTCCCAAAAGGCGCAGCACGGCTTCGGTAAAGAAATAGTCTCCGTAGATGATGGGAACTTCCGTGTCCCGCGTTTCACCGTGGTACGCGGCGGTTCCTTTGCCTATAATGCCGTCCCGTTCAATGTCCCAATCAGCAAAGGCTTGTTCGCAGGCTCGGAGCAGCCTGAGAGCCGGCGTGGTATACAGGGGCTTTTCATGCTCTTGGACGTGCGACGCGAGCTCCAAAAACCCGCAGGCGCTGATCATGGCGGCGGTGGAATCGTACTTGAGCGGTTCCGCTGGAGCCCGGAAATCCACCACAGGGAGCCAGTTGTTCTGAGCAAAGTTGGCGATTGCGTAATGGGCGCTTCGTTTCGCGGCGTCAAGATATGCCTGCTTTCTCGTATGATGATAGCTTAACGCGAAGCCGTACATCGCCCAGCTCTGCCCCCGGCTCCACGAAGAACCAGGGGCAAATCCCTGACCTGCGGGTGTTTCAAGACATTCCCCGCTTTGGGGATCAAGAATCGCTATATGGTTACTGCTGCCATCGGGTCGCAGGAGTATGTTCATCGCGGTATCAGCATGGCTTTGCGCGATATACGCAAAGCGGGGATCGCCTGATTCTTTGGAAGCCCAGTAGAGCAGGGGAATGTTCATCATCGTGTCGATGATAATCCAGCCGGTGCGTTCACCATTCCATGCGCGGATAAACTGCCCCGCTGGATTGTAGCGGCCAGCCAGAAGATTGGCTGCGTGCAGACCGCGCCGGCGGGAATCCTTGTTGGCGGTCAGCCGGTAGTCGGCCACTGCTGTATGGAGCCACATGAAGCCAACGTCGTGATGTAGACCCTCATAGCCCTCCAATGCCGCGTCAAAGCGTTTTTCCACAGCCTCGGCGTACTGCCGGTAGGCTTCATCACCAGAAGCGTGGTACATCTGCCAGAGCATTCCGGGCCAAAAACCATTGGTCCACCAATACATATCACTAGCGCCAAGATCGTGATAATGGCCGTCACGGGAAATGTAAGGAATCCCGTCTTGCAGCCGGGAACATTCGGCCTTGAGTTTTGTGTGGAGTTGTTTAAAAATTCCCTCCGCCCATGCTCTGTCTGACACTGTTACTTGATAATTCATGTCTATTTGTCCTTATACTGAAATTTCGACAGTCATATTACTGTGGTTATGTGAAATTGTACAGGAAGTGTTGTGTAGGTTAAGGTGTCTGGCCACATGGAACGTGGCCTAACGTCTTCATGGTGCCAGACACCTTATGCGCTCATACGGGGTGCGGGTATGCGACGGCCTTAGTTCCCGAATGCCTGATCCAAGTCCCCGATGAT
The DNA here is from genome assembly GCA_031266875.1 of Treponema sp. Taxonomy (GTDB): domain Bacteria; phylum Spirochaetota; class Spirochaetia; order Treponematales; family Breznakiellaceae; genus JAIRMT01. Next base: position 9,584 of record JAISAE010000008.1, on the reverse strand, counting down.
GTCGCGGATATGTTCAGTACCTATCGAAAGACGTACTGTGTTCGGCTTGATGCCCTGCTCCGCGAGTTCTTCCGCTGTGCATTGGGAATGAGTCGTGGTGGCCGGATGTATGACAAGGGATTTCACGTCTGCGACATTGGCAAGGAGCGAGAAAATCTGAAGCCGGTCAATGAAGTCCTGCGCTTCTTTCTGACCGCCCTTGATCTCAAAGGTGAAGATGGATGCAGCGCCGTTGGGGAAGTATTTCTTGTAAAGCGCGTTACTTGGATCGTCGGGCAGCGAGGGGTGATGTACCTTTTCCACCTTGGGATGCTTGGTGAGGTAATCGACGACTTTGAGGGCGTTTTCTACATGGCGTTCCACGCGCAGGGAGAGGGTTTCCACGCCTTGTAACAAGAGGAAGGCGTTAAACGGCGAGATGCAAGCGCCGGTGTCGCGCAGCAGTATGGCACGCGCCCGTATCGCAAAGGCGGCGGGTCCTGCGGCGGCGACAAAGGAGAGGCCGTGATAGCTGGGGCATGGCTCGGTCAGGCCGGGGAACTTGCCGCTTGCCACCCAGTCGAATTTGCCGCTGTCCACGATGATGCCGCCGATCGAGGTTCCGTGGCCGCCCAGAAACTTGGTTGCCGAATGAACGACGATGTCCGCGCCATACTCAATGGGGCGAAGCAAATAGGGCGTAGTAAAGGTCGCGTCCACTACGAGCGGGATTTTATGACTGTGCGCCAGCTCCGCCAGCGCCTCAATGTCAATGATGTTCGAGTTGGGGTTTCCCAAGGTCTCAATGAGAATTGCCTTGGTGTTGGGCTGTATGGCTTTGGCGAAACTGTCCACTCCCGATTCGTCAGGATCAACAAAGCTTGTGGTGATGCCGTAGAGCGGTAGGGTATGGCGGAGCAGGTTGTAGGTGCCGCCGTAGATGGTTTTCTCGGAAACGATGTGATCCCCGGCCTGAGCGAGGTTGAGGATGCTGTAGGTAATAGCCGCCGCGCCTGAAGCTAGAGCCAGTGCCGCCACACCGCCTTCTAGTGCCGCGATACGTTTCTCTAGTACATCCTGTGTTGAGTTGGTGAGCCGGTTGTAGATGTTACCCGGATCCGTGAGACCAAAACGCGCAGCCGCATGCGCCGAGTTGTGGAACACATACGATGTGGTTTGATAAATAGGAACCGCCCGCGCATCGCTTGCGGGGTCGGCTTCTTCCTGACCGATGTGAAGCTGTTTGGTCTCAAACGCCCACTTGTCGATATTAGTTTTTGTCGCCATAAAATCTCCTTATACGGGAATATTACTTATTAGTCTTACACGTATACTAGACAATATCAGCCTCTGAATTGTACGTCAAGAATACATCTGACTATTCCCCATTACCTGATCCCTGTGTATGATAGATTAGAGGAGAACATGAAATCATGTGTTATATAGAGAATAGATGTGAAGACAATGAGGAAGAGGACGAAAGGGAAGAGGAAAAATCAGCAGGCGCGGACCCGCTGTTGAGCAAGATGCTCAAAACCAGAACGATTCTGCTTTCTGGAGAGATAAAGAAAGAGCTTGCCGAGCGGACGATCCGGCAACTCTTGCTGTTGGAAGATATGAGCGATGAGCCTATCCGTATCTTCATTGATTCGCCCGGAGGGGACGCGGACGCGGGTTACGCGATTTTCGACATGATCCGCTTTGTGAAGCCGCCGGTCTGGACCATTGGCATGGGCCTCGTAGCAAGCGCGGCAGCCATTATCCAGCTCGCCAGCCCCAAAGAACAGCGCGTTGGCCTGCCAAACAGCCACTACCTCATCCATCAGCCGCTTTCGGGTATACGGGGCGTCGCAACAGACATCGAGATTCACGCACGCGAACTGGATAAACTGCGCGACAAGATTAACCATCTTATCGCCGAAGAAACCAACGCGCCGTTTGAGCAAGTCGAGAAAGACACCGACCGCGATTACTGGATGAACGCCGATGAAGCGGTCAAATACGGCCTCATCTCCAGAGTCATCACCAAGCGCGGCGAACTCTCATAGGGGATGATATGACAACACAGGAAAGAACCTTTGTTATGTTGAAGCCCGGCGTGTTACAGCGCCGAATCGTTGGGGACGTACTCAGTCGCTTTGAGCGCAAGGGACTCAAGATTGTCGCGCTCAGGATACTGCGTATGGACAAGGCGATGGTCGAGGCGCATTACGCGGAACACAAGGGTCGGGACTTTTACGACAAACTCGTGGAATACACCCTGTCCGGGCCGGTGATCGCTATGGTCATCGAAGGCGAGGAAGCCGTCGGCGTAACGCGCCGTTTGGCCGGGCCTACTGATTTCCACGAATCACAGCCCGGCACCATACGCGGGGACTTTGCGGCAAGAACGCGGCTGAACATCGTCCACGCATCTGACTCAGCGGCGAGCGCGGCGCGGGAAATAGCGCTTTTCTTCAAAGCCGAAGATATGTGTGAATGGGAGGATAATAATGCGCAGTGGTTCTAAGGTTCCTCATTGGAACTTGAATTCAATTTACCCTGGGTTTGACTCGCCAGAGTATAAGGCCGGCCTGACGCGGCTTGGACACAGTATTGACGCGCTTCTTGCCCTGCTGGAAAAGCCGCTGGGCAACGAGCCGGACGCTTTATTGCGCCTCATCACCGCATACGAGCAGGCAAACGATGTCGCGGATAACCTCCGCGCCTATGCTGAGGTGGTTTACACGACTGACACCCGTGCGCCGCGTGCGCTTGCCGAAGTCAACGCCATTGAAGCGGCTTCTTTACCACTGAAGAAGGCTGCGGTTGTGTTTCGGCAGCGTTTAAGCGAAGCCGCTGCGATGCCGCGTCTGCTTAACGATCCACAGCTTGCGCCATACACTTTCTTTGTTAATAAAGAGATTACCGCGGCGCGTTTCCAGCTTTCCCCTGAAATGGAAGACCTTGCTAATGACCTCTCCCGCTCCGGCGGCGACGCATGGACGCGGCTCCATGAGGCGATCTCCTCAACCGCTTCGGCGCTGTGGAACGAACAGAGCGGCGAGCGAAAAACCGTTGTCGAACTGCGTAATCTTGCCACTGATCCTGATCGGAGTGTGCGTGAAAAAGCCTTTCTGAAAGAAATTGAGGTATGGAAATCCGTTGAGATACCCCTTGCCGCGGCGCTTAACAGCGTGAAAGGCGTGAGTATCTCGCTGGACACGCGGCGAGGCTGGGATTCACCCCTGCAAAAGTCCATGTTTCAGTCGCGTATCAGTGAAAAAACCCTGAACGCGCTCATTGCCGCGCTGGAAGCGTCTCTGCCCCTGTTCCGCCGCTATCTCAAGGCCAAGGCGTGGGCGCTTGGCGTTACGCAATGCGCCTTCTACGATCTGTTCGCCCCCCTTGGCGCTGAAAGCCGGAAAAGGACGTGGGAAGAAACAGCTGACTATATCCCCACGTGTTTTGATGCCTTTGACCCTGATATGGGCGCGTTTGCCCGCCGCGCCTTTGAATCCGCCTGGATAGACGCGGAACCACGCGCCGGCAAGGTCGGCGGCGCGTACTGCGAGAGTTTCCCCCTCGCGGGTGAGTCGCGGATACTCTGCAACTTCGACGGGTCCTTTGACGCGCTATGCACAGTCGCCCATGAGCTGGGCCACGCATGGCATCACGAACTGATAAAAGACCTACCATCAAGCCTCGCCCACTACCCCATGACGCTGGCGGAAACAGCCAGCATCTTTGCCGAGACCCTGTTGTTTGAGAGCGCCCTGAACGATGCCGAACCTTCAGCGCGGGCTGGGCTTATCGAAAGCAACCTCAAGGACGCTTGTCAGGTTACGGTTGATATACTTTCCCGTTTCTACTTTGAGCGCGCCCTTTTTGAGGAACGCCGCTTCGCCGAAGTCTCACCGGCGCGTCTCTGCGAGCTTATGCTTGACGCACAGACACGCGCCTATGGCGACGGACTTGCGATACAGCACCCCTATATGTGGGCGGTGAAGGGACATTACTACAGTCCTTCGCTGGCGTTTTACAACTACCCCTATGCCTTTGGCCAGCTCTTCTCGTTAAGCCTCTATGCCAAAGCCCAAGACAGCGGCGGCGCGGATTTCGCGCCAAGCTACCATGCCCTGCTCAAAGCCACCGGGAGCGCCAGCGCCGAAGATGTAGCCCGTTCAGCCGGTTTCGATATTGAGCAACAGGCGTTCTGGGATAAAGGTGTCGCCCTTATCGCCAGCCGCGTAGAAGCCTTCAGTAAGGCGCTTGCTGAATAACACAAAACGCGCCCATCATCCAGCCGTGAGTTCGACGAAGAGGACTTTTCTCTTCCCGTCGAACTCGCGTTATCATAAAATCCACAAACAAGCACTAAACTCCTACTCGAATGGCACAAACTTCTCATCAAACTCACGCTAAAGAACGTTTTCTCTATCTCAGAACACGTTTGGTTTATCCCAGAACACACGTGGTTTACCCCAGAATACGTTTGGTTTACTCAGGAACACGTTTGCTTTGCCTTAGAACACGTTTGATTTACTCAGGAACACATGTGGTTTGTTTCAGAAACACGTTTGATTTATCCCAAAACACGTTTGGTCTGGCTCAGAATACGTTTGGTTTACCTCAGAACAAACATGCTTTACCTCAGAACACGTTTGGTCTGGTTCAGAAGCACATTTGGTTTATCCCGGAGCACGTTTTGTCTGCCCCAGAACAAACGTGCTCCGGCCCAGAACAAACGTGCTCCGCCTCACAACAACACTGTTGCGGCTCAGAGCAGTGTTGTTGCGGCTCACAACAGCACTGTTGCGGCTCACAACAACACTGTTGTGGCTCACAACAACACTGTTGCGGCTCACAACAGCACTGTTGCGGCTCAGAGCAGTGTTGTTGCGGCTCACAACAGTACTGTTGCGGCTCACAACAACACTGTTGCGGCTCACAACAGTACTGTTGCGGCTCAGAGCAGTGTTGTTGCGGCTCACAACAACACTGTTGCGGCTCACAACAGTGTTGTTGCGGCTCACAACAACACTGTTGCGGCTCAGAGCAAACGCGCTCCGTGCCGGAACAAACGTGCTTTGTCTCAGAACAGGTGTGTTTGCCGTAAAGAAAGTTGTTTTTTACGGAGTTTGCTGAATGCCGTCAACAACCCAGTCAATGATTACCACGAGGCGTTTCTCGATGGCTGAGGGAATGTCGATCATTGAGGCAATAAAGTCTGAGGCATCGGCGGCGGCGACACTGTACACCAGTAAGCCTTCGTCAATGAACTCAAAGTAAAGCTGGGCAATGAAGCGCCGTTCTTTGATAACCGGTATGAGCAGGTAAGTCAGGTTCCTGAAATTGGTCAGGGTATAGCGGAGACCTACTGCGTTGGCGACAAGACTGCCTTCGTAGTAGGAATTACCGAAGTTGGCGTCCTTGAGACGCATATACACATTCTCCGACACAGGAACTGTAGTGGATGGGGGCGGATCGGGAATCGCGGTGGTTTTTCGCTCGCTTTCAATACGGGTTGCCTGCTCAAACAACGGGATATACTTGTCGCGGGTAAACGAATGGTACAAACGCCCCTCTAGGCCGCGTACCTGACTCAAGGCGTTGTAGACCCGGATAAGGCCGGCGCTTTTGTCCAGAGGAAGCACCCGCAGCGATTCCGCCAGAAACGCGGGCTTGGCGCTGAGTATCGGCTCGCTAAGCGGGATGCCTGACCGCGAGGCGGGTGTCAGACGCAGGCCAGACGCTTGATCGCTGAACACAAACAGCCCCTCGCTGGAAAAGACCTTAGCGCGTTGCTCTTCATCCACCTGGCACAGCTCGGCAAAAGAACGGCTCTGACCCCACGCGGGAAACACGCTCCATACCAAACTCGCTAGTAAGATCGACAACAGTTTCTTCATTAGTATGCTCCTCGTCCACGCGCCACGCGCCGCTCTTCATCCACCTGACAGAGCTCGGCAAAAGAACGGCTCTGACCCCACGCGGGAAACACGCTCCATACCAAGCCCGACAACAGGTTCTTCATTAGTACGCTCCTCGTCCACGCAACACGGCGATAATGGTTTGATAGAGTATCCACATATCAAGCCATACCGACCAGCTTTGCAGATAATAGGTGTCAAACAACACACGCTCGTTATAGTCCGTATCGGAACGCCCAGATACCTGCCACAGTCCACTTATACCCGGCTTCACTGAAAAAATACGCTTGAAGTCTTCGCCATACTTCGGCACCTCGTCTTCAACAATGGGACGCGGACCCACAAGGCTCATTTCTCCCTTGAGTACGTTGATAAGCTGGGGAAGCTCATCAAGGCTGGTACGTCTGAGAAAGCGCCCCACTTTGGTAACGCGAGGATCGTTCTTGATCTTGTGGCTCGCTTCCCATTCCTCGCGCATGGCCGGATGTTCCTCAAGCAGCTTTCGTAGACGAGCGTCAGCGTCAATCGCCATTGAGCGGAACTTGTACGCCTTAAAGGGCTTGCCATTACACCCAAGCCGCCCGTGTCCATATAACACCGGCCCAGGGGAACTCACTTTGACCACAAGAGCAAGCAGTAAAAGGAGGGGCAGTATGAGCACGCCGCCGATTATCGTGAGGCTGAGGTCCATAAAACGTTTCATAGCGAGGTTCCAGCCCATCTTCAACCGGTGGCTGGTAAGAAAGCCCAGAAGCCCGTCAAAGTCCCGCACCGTCATCCAGATATTCGTGGCGCGAAAGAAGTCGGGAATCAGCGCGTTATACCTGAACGCCGATACCGAGTGGTTGAGCAGGCGCGTCAGCTCCTCCTCGTTAAGTTCCTGCATTGCCACTATCGCCATCTTGATATTGTAGCGCCTCACCAGTTCCGGCCCCAGGCTTATGTCATGTAAGACCGGCACCTCACGATAGGCATCGGCTTCCAGCTTTTCAGAGAGAATCAGCACCGGCACATAGCCGGTCTTAACGCTGTCAAGCAGGCGGTCAACCACCAGTTTGCCCAGGGCTTCGCCCCCGTAGACAACCGCTGGTATGCCGCCCAAGCGTTTCTTCCGCAGAAGGTAGTGCGTGGCGCTCCGGCACATAAGCAGCATAAAGGTGGAAAACACGAAGCTGACGGCAAAGGCAACTGATATGGCGTCAAGTTCCCGGTCTTCTATGAAGCGCGATAGGATGATGCCGCCGTGCGCCATGAACGACGCGGTGGTAAAGAGCTTGAATTCTTCCGACGGCGCCAGCGATACCCCTGGATACAGGTTGCATACCTGAAAGATGAGCAGGAACACCGGCACGTAAAGCCAATAGGTAACAAAGGATTTGAAGTTAATGATGGCAAAGTCGTAGAGATTGACGGCAAAAAAGCCCGCGCCAAAGGAAAGCATGACGGCGAAGAGGTCTGAAAAGATAAAGGCAATGGCTATGATGGCGGAACTGGTACGATGATACCTCACGCGATACCACGTATCGAAGTCAGAAAGAGTCATTGAAGCATCATCGTCAAAAAACGTGGTTTTGACAAGAACAGGGGTTTCTGATAGGGTGGAATGGGTGGGTACAATGAGTAATAGGAAGAAGCCGCAACTTCACAAACACAGGCAGGGCGCGCCGCATCATGCGCGCTTGACGCACACCGCGTCTCATGACTGGCATTACTCTCGTCTACTGCTTGTGCTGGAAAGCGTCCTTGCCGGCTTTGCCGCTGGCTTGGTGGTAGTCTTCTTCCGTTATGCCCTGAGTCAGGCTGACAAGTTCAGAGTCTGGTTGTATAACAGTCTTTTTCGTACTTCCTCGCTGTGGGTTGTGGTGTGGGTTGCTTTTCTCACGCTGCTAGGGCTGTTTCTCGGTTGGGCTATTAAAGTCAGGCCCATGATCAAGGGAAGCGGCATACCGCAGGTGAAAGGCGTCCTGCTTGGTCACTTTCAGATGCGCTGGATAACGGAGCTGCCGCTCAAAATCATTACCGACGTATGTGGCTTGGGCGCGGGGCTGTCACTGGCACGCGGAGGCCCATCCCTTCAGCTTGGCGCGTATGTTGGTATGAGTATGCTTCCTCTGTTCCACCGTTCCAAAGAAGAAGAAAAAACCCTGATTGTCGCTGCCTCGTCCGCAGGGCTCGCGGCGACATTTGGCGTTCCGCTGGCCAGCGTTCTGTTCGCGCTTGAGGAGCTATGTCCATCGTTTTCGCCCCTGTTTATCACCAGCACCCTGGCCGCGTCCATGGCGGCGGAAGCCACAGCCGAATTTTTCTTGGGCTCAGCGCCACTCTTCTCCTTCGCGGGCATTATCACGCTGCCGCTCCAGTATATGCATTGGGTGGTTCTTCTGGGAATAGCGTGCGCGATTCTTGGCGATGTGTTTAAACGCGCCCTCTATCTTTCGATGGACACCTATAATCGCTTTGACATTCCACTCAGGTTTCGTCCACTTATCCCCTTGCTTTTGTCCATTCCCTTTGGCTTGTATCTGTTTGATGTGCTGGGCGGCGGCCATAGCCTGATTGAAGCGATTGCTAACGGCGGCTATTCACTGCGTTTGCTCCTGGCGCTTTTTGCCTGCAAGCTGGTGTTTACCGCGATCTGCCATGGTTCTGGTACTTCCGGCGGCGTCTTTTTACCTGTGCTTGCCTGTGGCGCGCTTATTGGGGCAGCGATGGGCGAGATGCTGGAACTGGGCGGTTTTATCAACGATAGCCAGAAGCTGAACTTCATCATACTCGGTATGGCGGCCTTTTTTACCGGCGTGGTCAAGGCTCCAATCACGGCTATGGTACTGATCCTTGAAATGAGCGGTAATTTTAGCAATATGGGGAACCTTGTGCTGGTCTGCCTGAGCGCCTTTGTTATGTCCGAGATCATCATGTCTCGCCCTCTATTCAGCGTACTGCTTGAACGAATGTTGCCCCCGCCAAAAACGCATTGAGTGTGTAAACCGAACTCTCGACTGTGGCTTGTGCAAGAGTCTTGCTTTATAGCACACTTATTAAGGAGGCTTTATGAAAGCTATTGTGGTTTACTATTCCCTTGATGGGAACAGCCATGTGATTGCGGAACGGATCAAGTCAACGCTGGGCGCGGATACGCTGAAGCTGGAGCTTGTCGAAAGTATGCCAAAACAAGGGTTTATGAAGATGTTTCAAGGCGGGAAACAGGCGCTCTTCGGTACTATGCCCGCGCTCAAACCGTACCGGCTTGATCTTGACCAGTACGAGCTGCTCATACTCGGCGGGCCTGTGTGGGCTGGTTCCCCTGCGCCTGCGCTTATGAGCTTTCTCCAGCAAACCAAGTTTAGCGGCAAAAAGGCCGCGCTTTTCTGTTGTCATGCCGGCGGAAAAGGCATGACGTTCTCCAAGCTGCGGGACGCGCTCAAGGATAACACCATTCTGGGCGAGATTGATTTCCCTAACGCAGGCAAACAGGATACCCAAGAACTGAACGCCAAACTGGATGCTTGGCTCAAGGATATATCTGCGCGGTAACTGGTGAACTCCAATCGTCCACAGATGGAATCCAATCGGCCCCCGATGAAGTCTAATCGTCCACAGATGGAATCCAATCGGCCCCCGATGAAGTCTAATCGTCCACAGATGGAATCCAATCGGCCCCCGATGAAGTCTAATCGTCCACAGATGGAATAC
>JAISAE010000051.1 GCA_031266875.1 Treponema sp. | reverse complement strand
ACTTCGCGTCCCTTGAAAAGGAAATCACTCTCAGCCTGCACAGCCGGAAAAAGCGCCATCAGGCACAGGTGATTTACGAAAATCCCGATATGTTCGACCGCGTAAAGCGGGCATGGGCGGTCTGGATGCTGGCCAACGCGTCTTACGGCGGTACGCTGGACGGCGGGTTCGGCTATGACCGGACAACAGGCTGCTACAGCAAGAAGCTGGCAAACAAAAGGGACAATTTCTCTCGTGATTATGCCGAAAGACTCCGCCACGTCCAGCTCGAGTGTTGCGACGCTCCGCGAATCATTCACAGCTGTGATACAGAGGATACGTTTTTTTACATTGACCCGCCATACGTTGGAGCGGTTCAGGGACATTACTCAGGCTATACGCAGCAGGACTTTGACGCTCTGCTGAAACTGCTGGAGTCCATCAAGGGTAAGTTCCTCCTCAGTTCCTACCGCAACACAGCCTTGAAAGAGGTTTCTGAGCGGAACGGCTGGTATACACTGGAATTCAGGATGCCCTCGCCCATGACACACGGGCGCAAAAACCCGCGCAAGAAGATAGAGGCGCTTACGGCCAACTACCCTATCGCGGTAAAGCCGGAGGCAATGGGCAAGAAAGAGCCAGTGAGCGAAGAGGAATAGGGGAAAGGCGGGTCTCAAGGAGGAATTATTGCCAGGCGTTGCTTGCGAACATACCACGCTCTACCCGCGTCGTTTCCTTCGCGTTTGCCCGCAGGTACTTATCAATAAATAGCTTGGTAACAGTGGGCATGTGGGTTTTGACCTGTTCATTAAAATTACACCATTTGATTTCATACAGCTTGCTACTGCCCGGAACCATCGCTTTCATCCCCAGCTTCTCACTCATCACAACGTCTATCTTCTTACCCATACAGGCGCGTTCCGATACCATAAACTTGTAGTTGTGAAAAGAAAAAATACCCGACCGGTCGGTCTTACGCCCTATCTTCACCGTCAGCAGCCTATCCAACACCGACAGGTCGTACAGTCTCACGAAATTCGTCTTGTTCTGGGCGGGATGTACGCTAAACTGGGCGTTAAACCGGCGCGTATATAATGAGAGAAAGGCATTGGCGGCCTCAAGGGTCATGACGCCATGCCGCTTAAACTCCACCGGCAGACGGCTTTGCAGGGTCTCCCACAGCCGCTCAACGCGCCCCTTTGCCTGCGGACTATGCGCCGGATGCATATCAACGCCAAGCTCCCCCATGATACGGCCAAGCTGCGTCTTGTGGTCTTTCACGCTCAGCCCCTCTAGTTGTTCTTCTAGGGTAAGGTCGCTATCCTTCTTAGTATTAACGAAAAAGATACCCGCTCTATCCGGGTACAGTTCAGAGGGTATGCCGAAGTTCTCGATAGTTTGCCGCGTAACTTCAAGGTATCCGAGTAGACATTCGTTCTTGGCCAGGTAGAGGCCAGTAATACAACCGGTGGCGTCGTCAATATAACCGTGGAGGGCATACGTTTCGTCGGTTCCCAGTCAATCGAAAGGGCTGGCGTCCGCTTGGAGCAGTTCCCCGAAGGCTTCCCGTCTGGGCCGGGGCGGGTGAGGAACCTTTTCCTTGTTGGGTCTGCGGCGCTTGGGGCTTTCGATGCCCGCGTTTACCAGAATGTTACGGATAGTGGTATAGTTATAGGAGACGCCTTGCTCTTGGAGTATCTCCATAAAGTGGGTAAAGTTTGCCCTTGTGTAGGGTTCCGCCGCTTTCAAGGCGACAATCTTTTTGCGAATGTCGCCAGGAATCTTGTTTACGGGGACGCGCCCCTTATTGCCGTGGACAAAGGCGGCATCCCCTATCTTGCGATAGGCGGCTTTGAGGTACTTGACACGCCTTGTACAAAGGCGCAACCGCTCCGCGACTTCGCGGACGGTGAACAGGCCCTCGCACGCGCCTCTGATGTAGTATGCCCGGTTGAACTCTTTCTGGCTGGTTGGTGTCATGGAACCTCCTATACTACCATCATCGGAAGGATAAAAGAAACCTTGACAATGCGAAAGATGAGTGATAGAGTTATTGGCATAGGCTAAAGCTACTACCTCATTTGGAGGGGTGAATGAAACCTTAAATTTTTAAGATGAATTTCTCGAAACCCCTTGACAGGTTTCTTTTATCCTTCCGATGATGGTAGTACAGGAGGTTCCATGACACCAACCAGCCAGAAAGAGTTCAACCGGGCATACTACATCAGAGGCGCGTGCGAGGGCCTGTTCACCGTTTGGCGGTGCGCCAAGCCTTCTCAGTGAGGCCATCTGGCCAGTATACTAGCCTTCTTTCCAGGGTGATGGCCTCCATCAAGTCTACATGCTTCTGAAGGACTTGCATCAATCATACACCCTTCTCTCATGTTGTCAAGTATCTTGATAGCCAGCTGCCACCTTCATCCTGGCCAGCCACCTTATTCCTTATTCTCCTCCATAACATCAAGGGGGCTTTAGACATCCACTACATTCTGGCTAGCCATAGTAGGTGGCGAAAGAGTAGTGCAGACTATGGATTGCGGTGTCCTTTTCACTTCTCGCCCATCGAGAGCTAGGTTACCCTGCCTATGGGAGCTAGCTGACCCTATAGGTGGGAGATAAGTATTCCCGCATGTAGGAGATAGGTGATCCTACATATGGGAGCTAGCTGATCCCGTCTATGGGAGATAGACGCTCCCACAGGTGGGAGCTAAGTGATCCCGCATGTGGGAGATAGGTGATCCCACATATAGGAGATGGGTATTCCCATAGGTGGGAGATTAGTGTTCCTATATGTGGGAGCTAGCTGATCCCATACATGGGAGATAAGTGTTCCCATATATGGGAGCTAAGTGATCCCGCATGTGAGAGCTAGGCTATCCTACATGTAGGAGATATATGATACTACACATGGGAGCTAGATGATCCTATAGGTGGGAGATAAGTGATCCTACTTGTAGGAGATAGCTAACCCCATATATGAGAGCTAGGTACTCCTATATATGGAAGATATATGATCCCACATATAGGAGATAGGTGCTCCCATAGGTGGGCGCTAGGTGATCCCGTATGTAGGAGCTAGATGACCCTATAGATGGGCGCAGGGTACAAGAGCTTCTTGGGCGAACTAGATGAGGGAAGCACGTCTTGTTTTGTAGCAGATGTCGCTGCGATAGGTTTCTCAATGATAAAAGATAAGAAAAGGCGCTTGACAAACAAACATTCGTTCCGCTATACTGTAGGAATAATGATAGGAGATAAGATACGAATTACATCAGGATCACCTATTGGCACGGAGAGTCTGTCTAAAAAAATAGACAGGCATGGACATAATGCTACGCTTGAGCTTACTTTACTGGGCGCTTTGCGAAACATTATGGTAGCTTTAGAAATAACTGCTAAGATTTAACAGAGCATGGTTTAGATATGATTGCTGAAAAATATCTGATTTTCTTCAAAAACTCATTTAAGTCACAAATAACATACCGCCTTGCCACGATGATGGGACTATGCGGGGCGCTGGTAAGCCTAGCTATTCAGATTAGTCTCTGGAATGTGCTTATTGGTACTGGCACGAAACAGGGTACAAACCTCCGGGAAATGATTACCTACGTTATGATTAACGCGGTAGTTATGGCGCTTTCAAAGCAGAATCTGGCAAATGAATTAGGCGTTGAGATTCGGGATGGGTCTGTTATCATGCACCTCATCAGGCCGCTTTCATTTCAGCTGTACCTGTTCAGTACCATGCTGGGAAAAAATACCTATAGTCTGATCGTGTGCGCGTTGCCGGTAGTGCTTATCAGCTGTCTGTTTATAGGCGCGGCGCTTCCGCCATCTCCGGCGTATGTCTTTCTATTTCTGATACTGACCGTTCTTGGTGTGTGTATTATGTTTCAGCTTATTTATATCACCGGCCTCCTCGCGTTTTGGACGCAGGCAACGTGGTATCTTGCTTTTTATCTAAACGCCGGTGTTACGTTTTTCGGTGGCACTGCTATTCCACTGTGGTTTTACCCGCCTTTTTTGCGAGAACTCAGTGTTGTGCTGCCATTCCGCTATATTACCTTTGAAGCCATTGACTATTGGCTTGGAAAACCACCGCTTTCCCAAGCGTGGCGCTCAATAGGCATTGCCGCGCTGTGGGCTATGCTGCTGTTTGGCATTGGGCATATACTCTGGCTGCGGATTCAAAAGAATTTAACGGTTAATGGAGGGTAACGATGATCAAGGCGCTGCGATTATACGTTGGGTTTACTAAGATTGCTGTTCGTACCAACTTCGCCCACCGCTCTGCGTTTTGGGCGGGGTTCTTCGGTCAATGGTTTAATTACGGCACCATGTTCGCAACCTTATATATCGTGGTAAGTACCTTCAATATCCTTGCCGGGTGGACAGCGGATGAAATGATATTTCTCTACGCAATGAACTTACTTTCTTACGCAGTGGCCGCGACATTCTTCTATAATCCCTGTACCGGACTTGCCGCGAAAATCCGTACCGGAGAATTTGATATAGCCATGACAAAGCCTGTCAGTCCCTTTGGACATGAATTCTATTTGGGATTCAATGTTGGCTATGTAAGCCATATCAGTCTTTCCATCGGCGTCATGGTTTTCGCCAGTATGCGGGTCGGATTGTCTTTTTCCCTGTTGGGAGCGCTTATCTTTATGGGTATGCTGCTTGGCGCTATATTGGCGCAGGCGTCGGTTCTGATAGCGGTCTCGGCAACGAGCTTCTTTGTTGTTACCGATAATCCAGCGTTTGAGTTGTCTTTTACTATTAAACGGTTTACCCAATATCCTATTAACATATATCCTGTTTTCTTACAGATACTGCTGACCTGTGTGCTGCCCATTGCTTTTATGGATTTCTACCCCGCTTCCGCCATACTGCGTAAAGATAACGCCATGCTCTTTCCAGCGGAGCTTAGTTTTTTTACTCCGGCGGTAGGACTGGTTCTGTTTCTGCTGAGTCTGCGCTGGTGGAACTACGCGCTCTCTCAGTATCAGAGTACCGGGACTTGACGAGAGGCGCGTGATGAGTTTTATCAAAGTAGACCATGTGTCGAAAAACTTTAAGATTGTTAAAAGCAGGCCGGGCGTGCTGGGTGGTATTGTTTCGCTGTTTCATCGAGAATACACGCTTAAAAAGGCGGTGGAGGATATTTCTTTTTCGCTTGAACAAGGGGAGATTTCCGGCTATATTGGTCCTAACGGCGCGGGAAAATCAACGACTATAAAAATGCTTTCCGGCGTACTAACCCCCGACGCGGGAACGATAAGCGTGGGCGGCGTTATTCCTTACAAAGAACGCAAACGGAACGCTAAACATATCGGCGTGGTGTTTGGGCAGCGTTCCCAGTTATACTGGGATTTGCCTATTTCAGATACCTTTGAATTGTACCAAAAGTTATATGAGATTCCTAACGCGGTATATACACGGAACAAGAAGCTGTATATTGAGATTCTGGATATGGCGGGTTTTATGGAGCAACCTGTCCGTCAGTTAAGTCTTGGGCAGAAGATGAAAGCGAATCTCGCGCTTGCCATGCTGCATGACCCACATGTGCTGTACCTTGACGAGCCGACCATTGGGCTTGATGTGGTGAGCAAACAGGCGCTGCGGCAGAGTATTATCACGCTGAACAGCGAAAAGAATACTACGATAATTTTGACAACGCATGACATGGATGATATTGAAGCGGTATGCAAGCGGCTTATCCTGATTGATAAAGGCCGTAAACTGTTTGATGGAAGCCTTGCTGATTTTAAGGAACGCTATGAGGATGGTTTTATGGTGAGGATGGAATTCAGCTCTGTTCCTCAATGGGCGGCTGAACCGGGATTTACCTTGCATAACACCAAAGACGCTGTATGGACGGTGAAAGTGGCGAAGCATATCCGCCCAAAGGACGCGCTGACCATGCTGATTAACCGGTATGACCCAGAAGATATTTCTGTACATGAACAGGATATTGAGGATATTGTACAGAAAATATTTACCATTTCAGATTAGCACATGGACAAAAGAAAAGTCCACAGATTACGCAGGTTTTTCATGCTTACCCTTCCTAATCTGTGGACAAGAACCCTTAACTTGTTGACAGCGCAAGACCTCTACGGCGTGTCGCTGTTTTGCGGCGCGGGGAATTGCCTGATGTTGCTTACCGGCTCACTCTTCGGCACGGGAACCCCAAGCTCAATGCTGTAGTCTTCGTAAGTGTTTATAAAAGACTCCTTGTCCGGCAGGTTGAGGTGGTTGTACAGAAACCTGACGCGCTTCTTTACCAGACTAAGGCTGATACCCTGTTTCCCGGCAATATACTCATACTTCTCCCCCTCAAGTATGAGGTGAAGCATCTCAATATCACGCTGGCTGAACATGCCTTGCGGCAACAGGAGTATGCTCTTCTGCTCCCCGCTCGCTACCGTACTTGCCTCCCGGTTAGCTATTTGTTTTTGGATTTCCCGGATGTACAAAAGAACGCCCAGCGTCGCCATGACGCCTATGGCAAGCGTGTCAAGGAACGTCTCGGTGAGATGCTCGGAACCAAAGCGTATCTGGGAGAGCAGCGCGCCGGCAAGGAGCAGTGTCGCAAAGGATAGCTTGATTGGTCTATGGGTCTGCAAGAGACCTGCTTTGAGCGCGAAGAGGAGACCAAGACCATACATCAGGATACCGCCAAAACTGCCGCCGTTAATGACATGAAAGAGACCCTGTAGGCAGCAGAACACCGCGTAGATCGAGAACCGGAGGGGAAAGATGACCAGCACTACACAGCCAATAACAGTTACTCCCTGTAAACCGAGTGTAACGTATGGGTGGAATAGGTCTTCCGCAGTTTTTTCATAACCCAATAAGAGCGTACGAAGGATACTTACGAGAACGAGCATCCAGGCAAGCGCGGCAACGACGGCGATAACGCGCCAATAGGTAAGGGCCTGGTTCTTTTTCATCATATTTTTCACCAGATACCAAGAGGTTCCGCGAGGATGCTGTCCAGGAATGCACAGGGGTGAGCATGGAGGCGCTTGGTAAGCTCTTGGCGCAGAGCCGCCGCGTCCCAGGCTCCCGCGTTGAGCGGATTGTATTGATGCCTTTGACGGTCTTCTTCCTGACTGCGCTCATAGCCGGTGAGCATCACGAGGGCAAGCTTGCTCATGCCGTGGTCTAGGATGTCCTGGTCCCCGCCTTTGAAGGAGGAAAGGAGCCTGAGACGGGCAAAGGGGCTGGCGTTGTCCCGCAGGGTATGATCGCCTATGGTCCTGCCGCCTCTGAGTTCGGTCATATAGATCGCCAGATGCGCCAGAGCGGTGCGTTCCGCTTCCTCACAGCCAGCCGTGAAGGGAAGCGCCGCGATCAGCTTTGCTGTTCCATTCAGGGCAAAATCCGCCCGCTCCTGACTGGTGAAGCGGAACGTTTCCGCCACGCAGGTACAGAGCATGTCCCAAGGAAATGATTCGCAGGTTTCCAGTACCTGGGTCCGAGTGGCGCTTGCCTGAGCGCCAAAGCCGCTGTCTTTCATAGAAAGCTCCTTATTATAGAAGATACTTAAGTGTACCATGTGTCCGATGGATGTCAACAGCTTAGGCTGAAATTATTCGCTTTTTGTTTATGCCGGGAAACGCCGCGTAAACCGTCGCTAACCGTAAATCGCGCCTCCAGCACCCAATTACACCTCATTGTACCTCGTTGTACTCGCCTTGTACCTCAGTTATACTCGTATTACACCCACTTGATTACACCATGTTACACCAAGATGTACTCAAAATTCTATAAAAAACTATTGACTATCGAAAATCAAGCCATATATCCTTATACAAGATGTCCAGTATGGTTTGCCAGTCTGGATGTCAAAGAACCGGCGTTGCCGGGAAATAAGGGAAAGAGCCAGCTCCAGCTAGCGGGCTTGTACCCTGTTCATTTTTGAGGAGGTTCTTTTTATGAAGAAGATCACTGCTCTATTGGTGGCTCTGTCGTTGTTCGCCACCACCGCGTTTGCGGCGCCCTTATCGGTCGCCGCTTCTCTTTCTACACCGGCTCAGACCGTGACGTCTGGCGCGGGCGCTGACCTTGACGCCCTGTTCACCGATGTTGCCGCTGTTCCGCTGACTAATGCGGAAGCCCAGGCGGTTGAAGGCGAAGGGATTGGTCTAGCAATCGCTGGATTCGCCGCTGGATATGTTTTAGGAGTAGCTCAATGGGGTGTTGTAACAGCGGTTACCGCCTTAACTGGTGGAAATATTGGTACACCAAAGGAACAGATGAATAATATGCTGTTAAGTGGTGCTACCAATGCGGTGACTGGATTTATAATTGGCGCTGTAACACCCGGACCTTAACTAGAATTAGCCCTGTTGCAATACCTATAAGCAACAGGGTTTTAATTTAGCAAATAATACTTTATGCAATGAAAAAGAAAACAATGACCAGAAAACAATATGCGCTTATTTATGGCTCTCTCATTTGGGGTTGTATAGGCGGAATGGTAGCTCTCTTGATAAGAAAGGTCTTTTTTTGCCATCCTCTGGATATGCTCAATATCATCACAATGCTTATATTAGCGCCTGTTGTGGGGTATGTCTGGGGAAATTTTGCGTATTTCTATTATGAGAATAAACGTAAGAAAAATCAAGATGAATGTTGCTAACAAATTGTGTAGCTTAAAATTTTTGTGAATAGCCATCTATTTTTGTATCCCATGAGTGCTATTCTTGGCGTGTTGCTTCCCACGCCTTAATAGAGTTGTTTAGAAACTTCAATTTCTGAACAACGACCACAAAAAACAGCAAAATGTGAAGCATTTTCCACGGCTTGTTCGATAACCCGGTGGTTATCGAACAAGTCTAATAAAAAATCCCCTGATAAGGAGACGCATGATGAAACCTTTTTTCAGATTTTTCGTTCTACTCCCGCTCTTTTTCTGTTTGATACTGACAGCCAAAATTATATTTGACTGGCTGTTTTTCGGAACACTATACTCCATCAGTGAGATTGCCTTTAAATATGGGCTAACCATTGTGGCAGGGGAAATATGCGGATTATTTAGTCTATTGGTACAGCGCATATCTCAGAATATGAAGAATAGAATTATATTCAGAAATTCTGAATTTAACAAATGCTTTATATTGACCTGCTCCATGCTTCCAACGGGAGGAGCTTTTTGTGTGATTCATATCCTTTTTGCCCTTGTATGGGAGTATGTCTCACTATCAATATTTATACTTATACTTTCTCTAATAATGGGTCTGTTCTTTGGCCCCTTAGTCTACCTTCTCGCCAAATTGCTGAAAAAAAACATATAACTTCCCAAGATATGGAGGATAAACTAGCGCATGGCGTATAAAACAGTATCGAGCGGTATAAAGTATATATTTCTTTGCGTATCGGTGTTTCTTCTACTCATTTCGTGCCAAAATGAGGGGCGCTGGTATCCTGAGGCGGAGGTGTCGGTGAGCGGGAGCGTCGAGTATGTTTATCAGAGCGAGTCGAAGGCTCTAGCGGTAACGCTGGTTATCCATAACACCAGCGACACGGCCATTGTCTCAAGCACAAGGAGATATTCTTGAACAACAAAGTCTACGATAACTTGCGAAATATCAAATTTTCACACGTATGTATCTGCTATTGCGTTCCATGGCTTTTTATCTATGCGTTTCATCTCTCCGCTATGAAAAATGCCGATGAACGATTTTTATTGCTTAATGTATTGCCTATCGTATTGGCTTTTACCATAGGAGTGATCATAAGTTATTTCGCTTATAATGACACAAAACCTTCTTTTGCTAAAATTGTCATTGGCATTATCGGGCTTTGCCTTATCGATCAAACAATAAAGTTATATATAGTCAATAATCAAGACATTTCTATCGCGATTGTCAGCGATTGGCTTGGTATAAAAGTAGCGCATAACACCTATCAAAGCGCTGTGTTCGCGCTGTTTGAGAAGGTTATGCCTGCTCGCTTACATCTATTACTTATACCAGTCTGTTATATGGTGTTTCGTTTTTGTTACTTTTATCAAAAAGATAGCCGTTCTCTTCTGTCGTTAACAGTTATTTTGATATACGCGGCAAGTATTTGCGCCTTCATTGATACGATAGTCTATGGTGGTTCTTATGATTATATACTTTTATATCCATTATTTATTTTTGATTTAAAAGATTGTTTTGTACTGACTGGTCTATCCACGATGTTTCTGACGTTGATACGCAACAAAAGCTGGCCTGAAATAAAAAAAGAGTTCCTGGGCGACCTGTGGGGCATAAAGTATTATAAATATGAAGCTGATACATGGCGTTCTCTTATAGGCAAATTGACCAGCGGAAGGAAAGCGGGGATTGCCCTCCCAGAAACGCCTCCGGCTCCCGAACAAGCCGCGTCTAAGGATGAACATATATGATACCCAGAAAGCTATGCGTCAGCGCAAAAACTGTTATGCTCTCCATTCCTGTTTTTCTGCTCCTTTCCTGTCAGAATCCCACGCATTGGTATCCCGAGGCAGAAGTGTCGATGAGCAGCCATACCGAGTACACCGACCAGAGCGGCGCGAAGGCTCTAGCGGTAACGCTGCTTATCCATAACAGCGGCGACATGACCATTGTCTCAAGTACGTTGACCGTTAAGGCGCTTACGGATAAGCGGGAGTATCTGCACACTGTCAGCTCAGCCCTGCGGATTATCCCCGACGGCAAAGTCGCGCTCACCGCGTCCATGCCCTATCTTGAGGCTGATGAACAGCTCAAGGCGGACGGCGTTAGTGTCTACGACGCTTTCTTTGAGTAACGGGGACACGCCATGACACGCTTCCTTTTTACCCTGCTGTCAACCCTGCTTATCTCGGAAGAAGAGTTACGCTTCTCTTACGCCCAAAAACAAGGCTATGACACCTCCTGCGGTGTCGCTGTTACCGCGTCCCTGTTAAACACCTACTGGAATACCCCTATCAACGAGGCGGACTTGTACCAGGACATGGTTCTTGACCGGATAGCGGAAACGGATGTGACCTACACCATCAGCTTCCTGACTATGACCGAGTACCTTACACAACACCGGATAGCTTCCCGCGCCTACAAGATGGATTTCCCCACGCTCGCCGATTCCCTCCAGAAAGGCTACGCGCCTATTGTCGTCAACTACACTGAGCCGCGACCGCACTTCGCGCTCCTACTCCATATCAACGAGCGGGGATTTGCCTTTGTCGCTGACCCGGCGCGGGGGTTCGGGTTCGTGGACAGCGGGACATTCAACAAAAACTATTCGGGGAACGCGCTGCTAACCGCCTCAACCGGGATTCCGCCCAAAAACAGCGCGTATGTCCAGTCGGTCGTCGCTACCGAGGAACAGCGGCTTGACCGGCTCTCGGAGCTTGCCACGTCGCGGCGCTTCAGAGGCGGCAGGTGATGAAGGCGTGGTACCCGCGAGCTGTTCTCGCGGCAGGTGCGCTGTTCCTCGCCGCCTCCGCGCTCCACGCCCAAGATGTCCCTGAAACAGAGAACAGCGACTATCAGCGGTATGACCTGATTCGGGACGAAAACGAATTCACGGTAGAGAGCGCCTTTAGCTATTGGCAGGAGAGCGTAGGTGGGAACAACTTGCATAATATGAACCTCAGTGCGCGGCTGGAGTACGCCTTTGCCGTTGGAAACGCGGCTTCCGCGAACCACACGGTCGCGGCAAGTCTGCCCTATACCTTCGCGCTCTACTCAAACCCGGAGATACCAGAGGGCCCGTTTTACTCATTCGGCGACATAAGCCTGTCCTACGAATACCTGAAACAGTTTAACCATGTCAATCTGTTTTGTGGTCCGCGGGTAAGTATCCCGTTGACTGAATCCAATGAATACCTTTCACGGGAGGGAATTCTGGCGGCTGGGTCTGGGCGCTTTACGGCAGGCTTCTCGGTCGCGGCGACGGGGATCATGGACCCGGTGGTCTGGAACCTGGGATTGAGCTATGACGTCGGGCTTCCTAAACAGGAGCGTTTTTACACCTCATGGGTTCCGGGAACGATACAAGTGTCGGCGTCGCTTTCCGACTTGGTCAATGAGCGTTTCGGCTTTGCGGTGGGAACCTATCAGATGATTGCGTTACCCACCATCAATAACGGCGCCCCGGCGCGAGGCGGCGTGTCGGTACGTTCGCTTTTGCGGCTAGAGGTCTTTGTCCTGTTTGAGCAGGACTATGTGCGGGTGTCTATGGACACCTACGCTTACCCGCTTAATCGCCCGGTGGTGTTCGGCGTGGTGTATGGGCATCAGTTCAAACGCGCCAAAACGCCTCGTCCTTAGCCTTTCATAGAAGCCCGCCATTGCGTTGATTGGGGTCTTGCCGTGGAAAGTTTCTCAACGAAGGCTCGCAGCGCCCCGCACTATGGGGCGCTGGAGCGCGGCTACGGGCATTTCTCTTGGTGTTTGAGAAGCTTACTTCGCTATACCATGTTTTGTCTTGAGCCGGGTTACCGCAACTATTCGGCGGCTCCTTGCCTGATACGACTGCTCAGGGGAAGCGGGGAAGGTTTGTTGAGCGATTATACCTCAGTTACACTCGTATTACACCCACTTGGTTACACCAAGATGTACTCACATTTCTATAAAAAACTGTTGACTATCGAAAATCAGCCATATATACTTATACAGATGTCCGGTATGGTTTGCCAGTCCAGACGTCAAAGAACCGGCGTTGCCGGGAAAAGGGTGGGTTTTTAGGTGGACTTATGTGCGGAGCAATCCAGCAAAACGCGATAAACAATAGACCAGTAGCCGTACAAGCAGCTGTTGTGGGTGGCACTGTTATAGGTGGAGCTGTCGGCGCAAAAATAGGCTCGGTTGTTGGCGCGGTATTAACAGGTCTATTCTAAATATTGTATACTCAAATGTTATGAACAGGCAAAATTAAACATATTTGCCTGTTCATAGCTTAAATTTGGGAGAGAATATGATAAAATTAAAAAAAATAATATGCCATGCTTCTTTTGGGGCATGTATTATCACGACAATATATATTCTACTTGAAATATATATGGCAGAGACTGCTGTTGCTGTTTCAGATATGCTTGTTCGTTATGTATCGGCGATAATTATTGGATTTATTTTTGAAAAATATCTAATGATATTTAAATTTTTACCTAGTATTATACCTAATAATAGAAAATATCATGATATAAAAGAATCGAACAGCATAACGGGGAGAGTATGGATAAGAGCCGTTTTCTTCTATGGCGCTTTGTATTTTGGGTTGGGGTTGGGGACTTTTCTCTTGTTCAGTATGAAATTTATATGTAATTTTTCAAATATTGATCTATCTGCGGTGGTTTTTACCTATATAGTATCGATAATTGGCGGTTTTATAACTGTAAATCTAATATTTTTCATACTTCTAGCAATTAGCAGAAAGAAATGGAAGTCTAAAGTATTAAAATTATTATAAATATGAAGCCGATACATAGCGTTCATGTATAGCTCAATTTATCAAGTGGAAGCAAAAGAGGGTTACATACCCTTTTCATTGATAAGATGTGAGGAGAAAAGAAACTATGTCCAAGATTCCGCCGCTGTTACGGCCTCGTTCTTTAGTACAGATTTTTATCTGTTTTTGTATGACTTGGTTTCTCATTTACGCCGGTATATCTCTCTACACGCGACACCTTAATGGGATGTATTTCATCTATTTTCTATTGCTTGCCGTTGCTTTCTTCATTATTGGAGTGGTGATAAGCTCTTTTTATTACAAGCATATCCATTTTTCTTTAGTAAAAATTGTCGTTTGTATCGCTCTTCTTTGTCTTGTTGACCAGGGAATAAAACTCTATATCGCCAATAACCTGGATATTTCCATTGTGATTATCAAAGACTGGCTTGCTATAAAAGTAGTACAAAATACGTATGGTAGTTTTATTACGTCTCTCTTTGATAAAAAACTTCCAGATCTATTTGTTCTGGTTGGCATAGCCGCTTTATATATGCTGTATCGCATTTTGTATTTTTATCAAAGAAATGGCGATCTTTCCCTCTACTCAGTGAGTTTAATCCTTATGTGCGCGAGCTTTATTTCTGTTTGCCTTGATAAGGCTGTCTATGGCGGTACTTATGACTACATTTTTATCTACCAAATGGCTTATTTTGATTTAAAAGACTGTTATTTGGCTATCGCTCTATTCACCGCGCTATTAAGCTCATTATACAACAAAAGCTGGTCTGAAATAAAAAAAGAGTTCCTGGACGACCCATGGGGCATAAAATATTATAAATATGAAGCTGACACATGGCGTTCTCTTATAGGCAAATTGACCGGCAAAAGGAAGGCGGGAAATGCCCTCCCTGAAACACCTCCGGCTCCCGAACAAGCCGCGTCTAAAGATGAAGATGAACATATATGACACCCAGAAAGCTCCTATGCGTCGGCGCAAAAACCGTTATGCTCTCCATTCCCATTTTTCTGCTTCTTTCCTGCCAGAATAAGGAGACTCGTGATGAAACCTTTTTTCAGATTTTTCGTTCTACTCCCGCTCTTTTTCTGTTTGATACTGACAGCCAAAATTATATTTGACCGGCTGTTTTTCGGAACACTATACTCCATCAGTGAGATTGCCTTTAAATATGGGCTAACCATTGTGGCAGGGGAAATATGCGGATTATTTAGTCTATTGGTACAGCGCATATCTCAGAGTATGAAGAATAGAATTATATTCAGAAATTCTGAATTTAACAAATGCTTTATATTGACCTGCTCCATGCTTCCAACGGGAGGATGTTTTTGTGTGATTCATATCCTGTTTGCTCTTGTATGGGAGTATGTCTCACTATCAATATTTATACTTATACTTTCTCTAATAATGGGTCTGTTCTTTGGCCCCTTAGTCTATCTTCTCGCCAAATTGCTGAAAAAAAACATATAACTTCCCAAGATTCTGTCTTGCCGTTCTTTTGCCACTGCGCATGGTCTTTGGGCTTATAGCCGCGCCATGGAGGAAGAGCCGCCATCAATGACGTGTCATCAGTTCTCAATGTTGACCCCGCCCTTCTTTACTATCGTTAAAACTGAGCGGGGTATATGCCCCGCTATGAAATGTCTATTTTGATACCGCCCCGGCGCCCCAGAGGGCGACGCCTTCGGTGGAAAGCGCCGTGAACGCCTGTACCCAAGCCTTGTTGTCTTCATCCCAGCAGCGCAGAAATACTCCCGTATAAAGGACGCCGTCCACCGTGATACGTGCGGTCTTGCCGTCGCTTCCCAGCTCCCATCGTCCCCTGCCCGATCCGTTTATCGTTCCATCAGCCGAAAACTCGTATGTCTGGGACTGATGAGGCGTGGTATTAACATCTTTTCCGTGATTGATGAGCTTCCAGGTTCCGGTAATATCCTCCGCTTTGAAACTCCGCACGGTCCCGCCATCGTAACGGAACGGCGAAACCACGGGCCAGCCATCTTCGTTAAAGAAAAATTCTGCTACCCGGACTTCATGGTACTCGCCGCGCCCAGCAAAGCGCTGGTGGTAAATTAAAAGGTATTTCCCCGTGTCAGGGTCCCGCAGGGCGCTGTTATGTCCGGGAGAGAGATAAGCGGTATTCATAATGTCCGGCTCGCCGCGCACGTTTTTGAACTGGTAGCCGCCCATTAGATTGACCCCGTATTCGGCAAAGTTTGTATACTTGAGGTTTTTCCCCATGTCCTGATATACCGCGTCGTCGTAGGGGCCGGCAGGGGAACGGGAGCGGAAAACCCGTATGTTGTAGCCCCCATTGGCGCCGAGGCTGCCGAAAGAAACGAAAAGGTAGTAATACTGTGTTTCCGGGCTGTAGATGATGTACGGACCCTCAATGCTGGTATGGTTGTTACGGATGAGCTTTCTGCCGTAGCCGCCGTTCTCCGCGTTCAACGCGGCTCCCTCTTTCTTCATCCCGGTAACGGGGTCCATCTCGTAAATAAAGATGCCGCCGCTCCATGAACCATAGACAAGCCAAAATCTGCCGTTGTTATCAAAAAAGGCTTGGGGATCAATGCAGTTTGGATGGCGGACCACCAACCAGGAGCCTGAGCCGTCGGGAGTTTTGCCGCCGTCAGCCGCTTCACCGGAACGCACTATCAAGCCCTGGGTAATATAGGGACCTTCGGCTTTGTCGGCAATGGCAAGACCGATGGCGCTGCAATACCATGACGCGGTAATGCTGTAATAATGATAAAACTTTCCGTTGGGCATTTTGTGAATGTCACTGGCAAAGAATCCCAGCGCGTCTTTCGCTCCCCGCATCACATCCGCAATCTGGGCCTGTACGGTCTGGACATTCGGATCAGGATTATCCTGGGGATAAAACCTATTGGGACGCGAATTCCAATCGCCGGTTACCGGTTTCCACTGCATAAAATTCCTGGTGTTTGCCGTGGCAAGGTGCGATCCGATGACGTAGTAGAGACCGTCGTCCGCGGGAAACACCGACGGGTCGTGAACACTCGCGGTGGTAAATCTGGGCGGTTCGGTGTCTTCAAAAAAAGATGCCGCGCCCGGCATGCTCACCTCGGCAGTGGTGGCGCAGGAACAGATTGTTCCGGCGGCGAGAACTGCCGGAAGCAACACTAAAAAAGGTTTTATGGTCGTTTTCAATTTTTCTCTCTCCTAAAAAATATTCTTCTCAATTTACTTCGGACCGGTCTTTAACCGGACCTGTATCACGGCGGCGGTATAGGGGCCAAGGCGGACCGTAATCGCGCCGTTATTTAGACTTGGGGCGTCTTCGGAAATACTGACACTACGACTGTTCTTTTCTCCGGAAATCGTAACCACGGAGGCTCCTTCCGTTTCAAGGTCAGCGTTTGCATAGCTTACGACAACGTTCTTTGCCTTGGGAAAAGGGTTGACGAGTTTGGTGTAGATGACGCCCGTTTGTTCGTCAAGGCTTGAAGCGTGAAACAGATCGCCCGTCTTGGGGGCTTTTTCTGGCGGCATCACTACAGTACCGGTGTTTGTGGAAAAGAGACGTTGAATGTGGTAACTCGGTGTCAGATTGGTGATGCTCCCGCCGTCAAACCAGATCATATCAGGCGCCCACTGGAACATTCCTTCCCGCGCAAGGAGCGGGGCGTAAGACGCCATTTTTACAATGTCGGCGTTGCGCTCAAGTCCGGTCATATATGATGCCTCGCAAATAGCCGCGTACCATGAATTGGCTCTGCTCGTCTCGTGGGCGGCGTATTCGCCGACAAAAATCTGAACGCCGTTACGAAGATAAGAATCGTAGCGTCTGGTGTTGGTAAGGAACCAGCTCGGTTCCATGTAGTAATGCTCATCTACGATTGCGTCCTTGTACAGCGCGTTAATTTTCTGCCATGCTTCGTCGTTGATCCCGCCTGATGCCAATGGGCCTGTAGTAGTGATAACTTTAATGCCGGGATAGGCTGCTAACACCGCGGAACGGATAGCGTCAAAATTGCGCCAGTAATTCGCTCCCCAGTTTTCGTTACCTATGCCTATCTTTTTGAGATTAAAAGGATCGGGGTGTCCATTGGCGGCTCGTTTCGCGCCCCAGGTGGTTCCGGCGTCTCCTGTGGCGTACTCGATCAGGTCAAGGTAATCCTGTATGAGCGCGTTAAATTCCGGCGTACCGGGATGGTAGTCCGCCTCGGTTGGACGATCCCTGCGGGCTTGACAAAGGATACCGGCGTAGAGTACCGGTACCGGTTCCGCGCCCAGGTCTTCGCATAACTGAAAGTATTCGTGAAAGCCCATTCCGTAGGACATCATATATCCCCACAGGTTGCTGTTCTCCCGCCGTTCCTCCGGGGCGCCGATAGTGTCTTTCCATTGGTAGGCGGTCTCGTGTCGGTATGCGCCTTCTACAATGCAGCCGCCGGGGAAACGGATAAAGCCGGGTTTGACGGACTTCAACGCTTCGACAATATCCGCGCGGAGACCGCCGTGGGGCCACTGGCTGGCATTGCCCCAGGTGTTGGTAGGCATGAGAGAAACGAAGTCCAGATCAAACGCGCCTGTTCCTTCACAGCGCAGAACGAGCAACGCCTTTCCCCCGGACGGCGAAGAGAACGTAAACGGGCCGTACTTTTTCCATTCGCTTGAATTCAGCGTAACGCTAATCTCATTGGAAATCGTTTGTCCGTCTCCGTTCTCCAACGCGCAGACAATATTGCCTGAATAGTCTTTGTCGCGGGCGTAAAAATAAAAGCGGTAGTCTTCGCCCGGATTCAGAACCATGTCCGGCGTAGCGGCGAAACCCCGGTTTGCGATGACATAGGGCGCTTTCGTGACGCTCACCGTAACATAGGCGGGGTTTGCCGTTGAGAACGGCGAAGCTGTCGCGCCCTCAACCGAACCTTCCCCCGCTTTGTTGTAATTGACAGTCCAGCCGATAAGCGTACGAAGTTTTGGTTCGGGGTCTGGCGTCTTCCATTCAAACGAGCGGTTCCGCACAAGTTCTGGGTAGATGCCGCCGTCAGCGGAGTAGTTTATGTCCTCAAAGAAAAGCCCGTAAAAGGTATCGGCGATTTCCGCGCCCCGTGTATTGACGTCAAGACGAATCTGAACGTCCACGGCGTTTCCGGAAACAAAGTCAGGACCGGAAGGGCAGGACGTGCCCATCAATGCCAGCATCGGGATGATCGTTTTCTGTAAATGCCCGCGCATAAAACTGCCTCCTCAATGTTAATTAAGCGCGTCCAGCGGGCCTGTCAAACGATTGTACATCACCTGATCCGCGTTAAGCGCATAGTCATAGATGCTGAAACTGTGGAATTTGGTGTTGAAAAGCTGTTGATCGTATATGCCGTTGGCAAAGACTTCGCCGCCGAGCACATTGCGGTTCAACGTACCAGCGGAAAAATAGTTTGCGCTCCAAGCGGCGGCTCCGCTCATAGCTTCCGCGCCGTCAAGGTACACTTTTACGGTGGTCCCGTTAGCGGTGAATACAAGGTGGTGCCATTGGCCTCTTTCGCCCCGATTTGCTTCGGATTGTTCCCAATTAAGTGCCACTCTTACCTCCTGTCCAGCCTTCTTGATGACCGTGTTACTGGGGTTTCCCCAACTCAACCAAAGACTGTTGTCTGGAGCAACCTTATCGGTAAAGCCGAAGAAATACTGCCCCACCCTATCGCTCTGGGCGTTGGCTGGCAGGCAGAAGTACAGCTCAATACTGAACGCGCCAAGAGAGGCGATCAGATCGCCGGAAGCCGCGCCGAGATCAACGTAACCGATATTTTCGTAGTGATCCCAATAGATACTCCCTTTAGCCCAAGGACATTCATCGCCCTGCGGAGAAGCTGCTTGGACAGTATTAAGGTCGTCAGTAAACTTTTTAGCATTCGCATTGTTGACCGTTCCTCCGGTGTTAAACACCTTTAATCCGTTCACCGTCTCGAAACCTCCGTCATGTACAGTAGCGGTATAACCGGGAGTTGTGCTTTCAAATGCGTCACCCGCGGCGTTCACCGCAAAGGAGACGACGGGCGGCGCGACTTCCGAAGCATCCGACAGATATTCCCGGTCGTCGGGACAGCCGATAAAAAGCAAAGGGATCAGGCACAGGGCCGCTGTCGCGCAAGAAATAAAAGAATTGTTCTTCATATTGACCTCCATAAAACTGACTCCGACCTACCAGCCGAAGTCAAAGGTTAAAGGAATTGCCACGCCGATCTGCGTATCGTCGGCGGTGGGAATTTGCAGGAAAACGCCGGCTTGGAGAGCCGCGCCTCTGAGGTTGGCAAGCTGAACGCCGAAGCCAACATCAATGCGGGGTTTCCGCCAAGCATAGTAGTCTCCATCAACCGGGTCTTGGAAAACCGTTTTGCCCATATTTGTCCCTATAACGTTGAGCAGAGTCGTTACATACGAATTGACCACGAATTTGATCTGTCCTCCGGCTTTGAACATGGTCATGTTCTTCCCATGCTTCAGATCGTTGCCAAGCTGAATATCGCCGAGCAGACGGAAGGAGAACGGGTTGAAGAGCGTAACTTCTACGCCTAAGGGGATGGAAATAGCGCCTTTGTCAGCCTCGAAGTTGTAATCGGGAAGGAGAGCGTCAACCCAGTTGGTTTTGGACTTGCTCA
>JAISAE010000048.1 GCA_031266875.1 Treponema sp. | reverse complement strand
CAGCGCCCCAGCGCCCCAGCGCCCCAGCGCCCCAGCGCCCCAGCGCCCCAGCGCCCCAGCGCCCCAGCGCCCCAGCGCCCCAGCGCCCCATTATCGGGCGCGCTTAACCCGTGTCAAGCCCCTAACAGCCTCTATTCACTCTTTTTCTTAAAAAAGACCGGGTGTCTCTGTATCGAGACATACCGGTTTTTTTATTTCCTTAATCTTTCCCTTCCAAGGAGGAACCCTTATGAACACGAGCTACTTTCGTAACCTTCCCGGCTTGCTTGCGGCTCTCGCAGCCCTGTGTATCCTTACTGCCTGCCCCACCGTCGATACCCCGGACCCGGAGCCTATCCCGGACCCGGAGCCTATCTACTATGTCGTTACTTTTGACGTGGGCGGCGGCAGCCCAGTCGAATCCCAAACCGTGGAAGCAGGCAAAACGGTTACGAGACCCACGCAGCCCACCAAGGAGGATCACACCTTTGGCTACTGGTACAAGGACACGGGCGCGGCTAAAACGTCCCCGTGGAGCTTTAGCACAAAAATTAAGGAGGACACGACTCTGTACGCCAAGTGGTGTGAAGGGGATAGATGCCCGTTCTTTGTGATAGAATTCTAACGCACTGGCGCAATGGGGCGGCCCCGCTGTCTGGTACTGCTGTTTAACGGCACGCCAGAGGGCGGGGCTTTTTGTACCCTTTGCGCAAGTTCAATGAATGAGTATTATCTAGCCTATGGATAGAGAGAGTTTGAGGCTTGGCATTGATGTGGGTTCCACGACCGTGAAGGTTGTTGTTATGGACCCGTTGACGAAGAAGGCGCGGTTTTCACGTTACCGGCGGCACAACGCCTATCAGTCGGAAACAGCGCGGGAACTGCTTGCTGAAGTACAGGAACAGTTCCCCCACGCCACATTCCGTGCCGCTGTCTGCGGTTCTGGCGGCAAACCGATTGCCGATGCTATCGGGGCGCACTTTGTGCAGGAGGTTGTTGCTAACGCGGTTGCGGTGTGCGCCTTTTACCCCCATGCGCGGGTCGCCATTGAACTGGGCGGGCAGGACGCGAAGATTGTGTTTTTTTACCATGACGAGGTAAGCGGCAGGCTGGTGGCGTCGGATATGCGAATGAATGGGAACTGCGCGGGCGGTACTGGCGCGTTCATTGACGAGGTTGCCACGCTGCTGCGTACGCCGGTGGAGGAATTCGAGACTCTGGCGGCACAAGGCACGGCGGTCTACGACATATCTGGGCGCTGCGGCGTGTTTGCCAAGACCGATATACAGCCATTGCTCAATCAGGGTGGTCTCCGCGAGGACATTGCCCTGTCAACATTCCACGCTATTGCCAAGCAAACCATTGGCGGACTTGCTCAGGGTCTTGAACTCAAGCCGCCCATCATCTTTGAAGGCGGCCCTCTTACGTTTAACCCCACGCTCATCCGCGTTTTTGCCGAGCGCCTGGGACTGAGCGACAATGACATCATCCGGCCTGAAAATCCCGAAACACTTATCGCTCATGGCGCGGCCTTATCTATAGAAGAGATTTTTAAGGAAGCCTCAGTTGAAAACACCAGGGGCTTTAGCCTGAAGGACGCGCTTGCTACGCTGTCTACGTTCCGTGAGCAGCTTCGTGATAAAGCGCCGTCGCAGGCTGCCGCTTACTTTGCCACAGCCCAAGAACGCGCTGATTTTGATACGCGACACCAGTTAGCGCCGTTGCCGCATCACACAGCGCGGCGCGGCGATACCCTGCGGGTCTATCTGGGTATTGACGCTGGGTCAACCACGTCGAAGTTTGTGCTGCTTGATGAAAACGAAATCGTGGTAGACCGGTTTTATGCCAACAACAGGGGTGAGCCGCTTAAGGTTATCAGGCAAGCCTTGCTCGACATGAAGAGACGCTACG
The DNA here is from genome assembly GCA_031266875.1 of Treponema sp. Classification (GTDB taxonomy): domain Bacteria; phylum Spirochaetota; class Spirochaetia; order Treponematales; family Breznakiellaceae; genus JAIRMT01. Next base: position 8,212 of record JAISAE010000048.1, on the reverse strand, counting down.
ATGATGACGGGGTGAGCCTCGACATTATCGCGCTTGGAACCACTGGCTATGGGGAACTGCTCTTTGACAAAGCCTTTGGCGCGGACTATCACACGGTAGAAACCGTGGCGCACGCTGAGGCGGCACGGAAATACGCGCCTGGGGCCAGCTTTATACTGGACATTGGGGGTCAGGACATGAAGGCCATCAGCGTTGCTGGCGGTGTTGTTACTAACATCACGGTGAACGAAGCCTGTTCCTCTGGCTGCGGCTCATTTCTTGAGAACTTCGCTGCCAATCTCAACATTCCGCTTGAGAACATCGCCACTGCCGCCTTTGACGCCCAGCATCCAGCGGAACTAGGGAGCCGCTGCACGGTATTTATGAACAGCACGATTATCACAGAACAAAAAAACGGCAAACAGGCGGATGACATCATGGCTGGCCTGTGCCGTTCCATTGTCGAAAACGTGTTTACCAAGGTGGTGCGCCTGTCGAACTTTTCCGCGCTTGGCGACAAGGTTGTGGTACAAGGCGGTACGTTCAAGAACGACGCGGTACTGCGGGCGCTGGAGCAGTACATCGGCAAAGAAGTTGTTCGCGCCCCCTATCCGGGTGAGATGGGCGCTATTGGCATCGCCCTGCTTACCAAGAAACACTGCGCTGAACATGCCGGCAAGGAACAGCGGCAGCAGAGCGCCCTATCGCGTTTCATTGGCTTTGATGCCTTACAGACGTTTACGTATACTCAAGAATCAAACGTAATCTGTCAGTTCTGCGCCAATAACTGTAACCGTACCCTTGTTACCTTCTCTAACGGGAAGACGTGGATCACGGGCAACCGCTGTGAGCGCGGCGAACTGCTTGGCGACTCAAAAGACGCGAAGCTACGCGAGAAACTGCGGAAGATCAACGCTGACATGGACGCTGTTCCCGACATGATCAAGACACGGGAACAGCTCCTGTTCAAGGACTATGAGTTTACCCTGCTTGCTAGGCCGCGAGACCTTGTTATTGGGCTGCCACGAGTGCTGGACTTCTGGCGCACTATGCCGTTCTTCACGACTTTTTTTCACGCGCTTGGGTTTAAGACAAAGGTTTCGCGCCCCAGTTCCAAAAAGCTGTTTGAAACCGGACTTCCGTTTGTAGCCTCTGACACCGTGTGCTTTCCGGCAAAGCTGGCGCATGGACATCTGCACGACCTCTTTGAGAGCGGCGGCAAGGTTGACCGCGTGTTTATGCCGTTGTTTAACCACCTGCCGTCAGAAAACCTTGAGCCGCAGAGTACCTTCACCTGTCCGGTACTGAAAGGCTATCCCCTTGTTGTGAAGTATTCCGATGATCCTGAGCGGCGCTGGCACACACCTTTTGACACGCCGATCTTTCATTGGTTTAAGCAAGAAGACCGTGATTACCAGCTTAGTCGTTATATCAAGAATACGTTTGGTATTGATGAAGAAACCTGCCTCAAAGCCATTGCCCAAGGCGACGAGGCGCTGGCGGCGTTTAACGCGGAACTGCTTGCTGAGGGTAAACGCATCATCGCTGGTGTTGAGAAGGCGCGGCAGGCTGATCCGAGGGCTTTTGCGGTGGTGCTGGCTGGACGGCATTACCAGTTTGACCAACTGGTGAATCATCAGCTTTCCCGTTACTTCACCAGACTTGGGATTCCAGTGCTGACTGTGGACGCCTTGCCCGGGGTGCAGGAGACTGACCTGTCGAAGACCCGTATCGACATAACCAACAGTAACCATGCCCGCCTTTTGTCTGGCGCGATACTGGCAGCGGAGCATCCGGCGCTGGAATACGTCGAGATATTCAGTTTTGGTTGTGGACATGACGCCCTCTTCACTGACGAAGTAACGCGGCTATTGTATGAAATCGCTGGTAAGTCGCCGCTGATACTCAAACTTGATGAAAGCGATGTTGCCGGTCCCCTGCGGATACGGGTACGCTCGTTCATTGAGACTGTACAGGCGCGGCGACAAAAAGAGACGGGGAGTGTTAAAACAAGGGCGCTTGGCGATCCTTATGCGGTGAAATTCACCAGGGAAGACCGCAATCTGAAGACCGTCCTGATCCCCAACGTCAGCCACACGTATTGCAAGGTTATGAGCGCTACGCTTCGCAGCGAGGGTCTCAAGGTTGACGCCTTGCCAATGGGAGGCAGGGAGGCGATGAGGCTCGGTAAGAAGTACGTTCATAACGACAGTTGCTTTCCGGCGCAGATGATCATTGGCGAGGCGCTGGAAGCGCTCCAAAGCGGGCGTTACGACCCCGCCCAAGTGGTAGTGGGTACAGGTAAGACCATGTGCGACTGCCGGCTTACCAACTACATGATGCTCACCCGCAAGGCCCTGGACGATGCTGGTTATGCCAACGTACCGATCCTGTCAACTGACTTTGACGATACCAAGAACCTGCACCCCGCGTTTCGGTTCAGCAAACTCACCTATGCGCGTGCGGCGTGGGGCATCATCATAACAGATGTGCTTGAAGACCTGCGCCGCAAGATTCGCCCATACGAGCTGAATAAGGGCGAAACTGACCGTGTATTCGAGGCAGCCGTTGACGAGATTTGCGAAGCCCTGTCAATGCGTGGCTTGTCCATGCGCGGGCTGTCAATGTCAGCCGCGTACATAGCGTATAAAAAAGCCCTCGACGCTATATGCGCCATCCCCTACGACCGAACCACACGGAAGCCCATTGTGTTCATCACCGGCGAGTACCTTATGACCTTCCACAGTGGTTCTAACTTTAACATTGAGGAGTACCTTGAAAAGAACGGCATGGAGGTGGAGCTGCCGCGAATGTACGATGTGTACCGTAACCTCATGCTGTTTCACACGGTGTCAGAGGTGTTGGACTTTAACGTGCGTCATTCGCTGCCGGAGATGCTCTACGCCTTTGGCGGCGAGCGCTATTCTGACCTTGCCATTGACCTTGTGGAATACGTTGCCCGCAAGCACCCGCTCTTTGAGCCGAGCCTGCGTCTGCCCCAGATGGCAAAGCTCAGCGATCACATCATTCACCACTCGATCCAGTCCGGCGAAGGCTTCTTAATGGTGGCTGATATTTTGCACCGCGCTGCCGCTGGGGTAAAGTCATTCGTCATCATCCAGCCCTTTGGCTGTCTGCCCAACCACGTCTGCGGTCGTGGGATCATCAAGCGCATTAAAGAAGAATTTCCAGCAATACAGATACTGCCGCTGGATTACGACCCGGACACGAGTTTTGCCAATATTGAAAATCGCTTGCAAATGCTCATTATGAACGCGAAGAGTTTTGACAACAGTGAAGGGGACAATGAGGACATCCCTGGGCATGGCATCAATACGATGCTCTCCAAGTTACCGATTTACGAGTTTCTGCGCCGTAAGATTGCGGCAGTCTCGTAGCGGTAAGTCTGGTGATCCATGATACCCGTGTTTAATCTGAGCGTTGAGCGCTGTATCTTTGCCTTTTTCTTCTTCGCGTTTTCCGGCTGGGCTGGCGAATGTTTGATGGAATCAATTGTACGCAAGCGCCTTGTGAACAAGGGCAGTCTTCGCGGACCCTATGTGCCGGTACATGGCATTGGCGGCTTTGCCATCTACGCCATACTGACGCCGCTAAAGGCGCATCCGCTGCTGGTGTATATCGCAGGCGCACTGTTATGCACCACCGTTGAGTACCTCGCGGCGCTGTTTCTGGAGAAGGTCGTGGGCAAACGGAGTTGGGATTACGCCACCTATCCCTTTACCTACTGGTGTAATTTTCAGCGCCGCATTGCGCTGACCACATCGCTGTTTTTCGGGCTGGTAGCGCTGGCGTTTGTGTACTTTTACTGGGACGCAACCCTGTGGTTCATGGACATCATCGGCCTGCCTGCGCTATATTGGCTTGACGGGGCGCTTGGGCTTGGGTTCACGCTGGATATTATCTTCACGTATGGCACGTGTATCCGCAACAAACGAGCTGGTATCCCTAATAAAACTGATGGACTTTAGTATGAGAGACAAGAATCTTTTTGAGCATCTCGCGGAATCGGTCCGCGACAGTGAAAAGTTTGCCGAGTGCAAGCAGTTTATCCAGCATGGCGCGGTTTCGGTGTATGAGCATAGCGTGGCAGTAGCGCGGATGAGCTTTGCCATTGCCGAAATATTCAAACTCAGCGACAAGCGCAGCCTTATCCGCAGTGCGCTCTTACACGACTTTTTTTTGTACGACTGGCATGTGCCGGAGCGTATGTGGTCGTTTCATGGCTGGACCCACCCTGTAACTGCTGCCAACAACGCTCGTCTCTATTTCAACGTTACAGACAAAGAGTGGTCCCTCATTCGGACGCACATGTGGCCATACACTTTGCTACATCCGCCTAAGTATCGTGAAGGCTGGATCATCTGCCTCGCCGACAAGGTCGTTTCCATAGGGGAGACGCTGTTCCGGCGTCGTTCTCGAAGCGTGGATGAAGCCACGCTTAACACTTTCCATAGCGTCAAAACAACGATACCTGCGAAGGCCAGTGGTAAAGCGGTTGGCTCATGTGCCGTTACCCGCTCTTAGGGAAAGCAGTAACAGCTGTGTTGAGCGTGGCGTAATCAATAACGCGAGCCGCGCCTTGACAGGTGTTGCTCTTTTTCCCATCATCAAGGCTTATGGATGCTACACTCATTCAAGCAACTAATTTAAAAAGACCTTACCTTGAAAGTCTGACTACCCAAGAACTTGTTCAGCTTGCGGATAGTTTTGGTATTGATATCCCACCTGAACTGGATCGGATATTCATCATTGAAGAGCTTATGGAGAGCGCCGAGGAGGAAGAGGCGGCTGAGGCCCCTGCTAATACGGAAGCCTTGTCGCATAAAAAGCTTCTCGAAAAGCGGATCACCGAGCCGGTTCCCCTACCCAGGCAGTATAATATCACGTTTATCGAGGTCATGCTGCGCGATCCGCTCTGGGCCTTCACATTCTGGGAGGTCAAAAGTGATGATAAGGAAACCTATGAGAAGGCTGATGATTTTTCAGGCTATCAACTCAAGGTTTCGGAGTACCACAACTCGCAGGAGCCGTTCACTATTCCAGTCGGCACTAAGGATGACGCCTGGTACATTGGTTTTCCGCTGGAAGGCGGGTGTTTTAAGATAGAGCTTTGTGCGCTGTGCAGTGATGAAGAAATCGTGCTTGCCACATCGCGTCCCTTTACCATGCCCCGCCTGCTCAATCCTTTGGAAGATGTGGTTCTGTACAAAAACCCGCTTATCCACCTGTCTGGGATAGAAGATTTTACTATACTTCGTAACAATGACAGAGAATCTCGTATCAAACAGGCTTAAACCATGAAACGCAGTGTTATTTCAATAGTCCTAAATGCTCATGTGCCTTTTGTCCGTGAGCCTAAAATACCGGATGCGGCTGAGGAGCGCTGGTTTTTCGAGAGTCTTTCGGAGACATACCTGCCGCTCCTTGAGATGTTTGACCGGCTTGACGCGGATCATGTGCCGTTTCGTATGGCGCTTTCCCTTTCTCCAATCTTCTGTCATCTCTGCAAGGATGAACTGCTTCTGGAACGCTACCTTGATTACACTGACCGGCAGATCGAATTTGGCGCTGGTGAAATTGAGCGGACTAAAGGCAACGAGGTTCTCCAGCATCTGGCAAAGCATTTTTATGACACGGCGCTGGAACGCCGTATCAACTTCACTGAGCGTTATGAAAAGAACATCATCGGTGCGCTTGATCGCTATCAGCGCAAGGGGCGTCTTGAGCTTTTGAACACCGCCGCGACCTATGCGTTTCTCCCTTTCTATACTTCATGGCCAGAGGTGATTCAGGCGCAGTTTGAAGTGGCGGTTTCCTCCTACCGCCGTTGTTTTAGCTCACACGAGATTCGCCAGACCGATGCTCGCTCTCAGGGCTTCTGGCTGCCTGAGCTTGGCTGGACCCCGGAACTGGAGCGCTTCTTCCGCGCCTACAACTTTGGCTATACCATTGTCGATACCCATGCCTTTGCGCTGAGTAAACCTCCGGCGCCTTATGGGAGCTTTTATCCGGCGCGAACCCCTCGCGGGCTGCTGCTTCTGGCACGGGATTATTATGCGCACAAGGACATTGTAGACAGCGAGCGCGGTTTTCTTCATGACGGCGTGTACCGCGATAACTATGAAGATGTGGGTTACGAACTGCCGGTAGATATGATTCGCCCGTTTACCAGCGCGGCTCAGGCGCGTAGTGCCACAGGCTACAAGTATCACGCATTGGGCTATAGCACGTCGAGAAAGGCCGGAAAGCCGCTGTATGACCCGGAAAAAGCCGCGCAAAAGGCGCGAGAACAGGCAATCACGTTTCTTGACCGGCGCGTCACGCAGTTTAACCTTGCGGCTAAGTTCATGGATGAGACAAAGATCAGCCTCTGCGCGTATAACGCCGATACCTTTGGTCGTTTCTGGCATGAGGGAACGTGGTTCCTTGAGGCCCTGTTCCGCGAAGGCGCGAAACAGGAGACGATTCAGTTTATGACGCCCTCAGAGTACCTGTTCAAGCAGAACCTCATGGATTTTGAGGTGATCATGCCGAGCTTTTCATCTGAGGGAGCGAATGGCTATGCCGAGACATGGCTTGACGCTTCAAACGACTGGATGTATCGCCATGTGGCGCGTTCCCTTGAACGCATGATTGAACTAGCCGACCGTTTTCCCAACGAAAGCGGCATAAAGGAGCGCCTACTCAATCAGGCTGCCCGCGAGATTCTGCTGGCGCAGACTTCAGACTGGGCAAAGATGCTCTATAAAAAAGAAGCCGCTGGATACGCCCGCGCTGAGGTTGAGATGTCCTTGCGGAATTTCACCACGATCTACGAAGCCCTTGCCAGTAACTACATCAGTACCGAATGGTTTACCACGCTTGAGCGCCGCCATAACGTCTTTCCCCACATCAACTACCGCGTCTTCCGCCACGCTCTGCCGCCACGCGGCGCGTTGATTGAAGCGCCATTGCACGAAGCGTGAGGAAACGCGGCAAAAACGCTGTGGCCGCTGAACGCTTTTTAACGTGATCTCGACGAGTTCCTAACACAGGCAAAGCCGCTTCCCCACTACGCTGGGACTCTGACTCCCACTACGCTGGGACTCTGACTCCCACTACGCTGGGACACCGACTCCCACTACGCTGGGACACCGACTCCCACTACGCTGGGACACCGACTCCCACTACGCTGGGACACCGACTCCCACTACGCTGGGACTCTGACTCCCACTACGCTGGGACACCGACTCCCACTATGCTGGGACTCTGACTCCCACTACGCTGGGACACCGACTCCCACTATGCTGGGACACCGACTCCCACTACGCTGGGACTCTGACTCCCACTACGCTGGGACACCGACTCCCACTATGCTGGGACTCTGACTCCCACTATGCTGGGACTCTGACTCCCACTACGCTGGGGAGAGCTTCCCCATGCTGGGACACCTCGTTGGCTGACTTCGTTATCTTATCTATAGAGTCTTTTATCTTCTTCAAGACCGTGCTTATGGTCTTCATTACGCTGGGAGGCAGCGTCCCACTATGCAGGGGAGAGCTTCCCCACTACACGGGGGAGACGCTCTACCGCCGAACTCACGTTTTAGAGCAGCTCCTTGAACAGCGCCTCAACTGAAGCCTTGGGAACCGCGCCAACCTGCCGTTTAAGCTGTTTTCCCTTGTTATACACGACCAGACAGGGAATTGACGCCACAGTGTGCTGTTCCGCCAGTGACCCTTCCTCGTCCACATTGACCTTGCCGATTTTGACGCGCCCCGCGTACTCCACAGCAAGTTCGTCGAGAATCGGGGCAAGCATCCTGCACGGCCCGCACCAGACTGCCCAGAAGTCCAGCACAACCGGAACCGGTGAGTTTACGACCTCTGCCTCAAAGTTGTCTTTTGTTATGTTCATAATGTTCCTCCAATTGAAAGCAGCGGTTTCCGCTGCCTTCATAATGTACTACGATACGTGAGTTCCAACTCACCCATAGCTTAGGACGCTCTAGCCCATGGGTTAGAGCGTCCTAAGCTATGCCCAGATGTATTATCTAGCTCCTTGCATATTCTTTCGCTTTATGGTATAAATGCTCCACCTATGAACGACAGACGGTTACCCATCAACACATACTTCACCCCGCTGCCCGCTGCCCGCTGCCCGCTGCCCGCTGCCCGCTGCCCGCTGCCCGCTGCCCGCTGCCCGCTGCCCGCTGCCCGCTGCCCGCTGCCCG
>JAISAE010000039.1 GCA_031266875.1 Treponema sp. | reverse complement strand
TCTGGCACTATCGCCGGTGTCTCTGGCACCCAGCGTTGGTCTCTGGCACCCAGCGCCGGTCTCAACGTTCCCAGCGCCGGTGTCTGGCACTCAGCGTTGGTGTCTCTGGCACTCAGCGTTGGTGTCTCTGGCACTAGCGTTGGTGTCTGGCACTCAGCGCCGGTCTCTGGCACTCAACGTTCCCAGCGCCGGTGTCTGGCACTATCGCCGGTGTCTCTGGCACCCAGCGTTGGTCTCTGGCACCCAGCGCCGGTCTCAACGTTCCCAGCGCCGGTGTCTGGCACTCAGCGTTGGTGTCTCTGGCACTCAGCGCCGGTGTCTCTGGCACTCAGCGCCGGTGTCTGGCACTCAGCGTTGGTGTCTCTGGCACCCAGCGCCGGTGTCTGGCACCCAGCGCCGGTGTCTGGCACTCAGCGTTGGTGTCTCTGGCACTCACGTTGGTCTCTGGCACCCAGCGCCGGTGTCTCTGGCACTCAGCGCCGGTGTCTGGCACTCACGTTGGTCTGGCACTCAAACCAGCGCGTTAATACGGCATTAAGTGGCGCGGGTTGAAGCGTTTAGGCTTTACCACGCCTTAATGTATGTGGGAGGCTTCTATGCAAGCGATATATATACTTTGGTGTTCTCTGTTTTTGCTTTTTCTTTCAGGTTGTGAGACTGCGGAAACAGCTCAGGCTTCAAGCGGCAGGCTGACGATTGGGACATGGAATGTGCAGACGCTTTTTGACGGGGAAGAAAGCGGATATGAGTACCCGGACTATAGCGTGGCCGCGGGGTGGACTAGCGAAAAGTATCAGGCGCGGCTGAACGTGATTGCCAGCGCGATTGGGCGTATGGTCGAACAGGCGCCGGATATTATTGCCTTGATTGAGGTTGAGAACGCGAAGGTTCTTGAAGACCTGATTAAGGGACCACTTGCCAAACAGGGATACCAGCACAGCTTTTTTGGCGGAAACCGGAACGCGGCGCTTGGCATTGGGATTATCAGCCGCTTCCCGTTTGAGCAGACCCTGATTCATTCCATAATATGCAACGGGGAAACCAGCCCGCGACCAGTGCTTGAGGCGCGCCTTATAATAGAGGATAAGCCGTTAGTCTTGTTCGCCTGCCACTGGAAATCAAAGGTTGATGGCGAGGAAAAGACCGAACCTAAGCGCAAAGACTCGGCTCGGGTGATACTGCGAAGGCTGCGCGAGATACAGCGGGAAGATCCAGGGATACCGGTGATTGTTATGGGTGATCTGAATGAGAATCATGACGAATTCTTTCGCTTAGGAGAGTCCAGCGTAAGCGCCCTCATGCCTGATGATCCAAAAGCGTCGGAAGTTGCGGGGCATATACAGACAGATTTTCTTATTGTAAGCCCGCAAAAACCACCGCAGGCCACGGCTTTTAACAAGGACGAATCACTGGCGCTGTATTCACCCTGGTGGAATGAGCTTCCCGGAGGTTCTTATAACTATAAGGACGCTTGGGAAAGCATCGACCATTTCCTGCTCTCTACCGCGCTCTTTAACGGTTCTGGCTGGGATTTTGACTCCTGCGCACTCATCAACAGAGAGCCGTTTGTAAGAAGCAATGGTAAGCCGCATACCTACAGCGCAGGCACAGGCAACGGCCTCAGCGACCATCTGCCCTTAGTGCTGACACTCACGCACGTAGGCGAAACAGCGGCCTCTGGGCCGTCCGCGCCATGATAAGCGGCCATGCATGCGTGTCAGAGCAGGTACAACGCCCAACGGCGCCGGTGATCAGGGATACCCGCGCTGGTATGCCCTGATCGCTGCGGTAACACCAGCGTCCACGTCAGCAAGAACTTACACAATCTGTAATCTTGCTGTAGACACCCTGAGTATTTTCAGTTATACTGTTTTCTAAATATACCTCATTAAGAATGAGGCAAATCTTTAAGGAGTGAGATAAAGAATCTATGAAGAAATTTATTGTTCTTCTTTTGGTCAGCCAATGCGCGTTTAGCCTTTTTGGTCAGTCTGAGGCATTGGACTATTATGCCGGTCGGTTTAAGCGTGCGACAAGTGTTGGGGAACAGCTCAATGTGTTACAGTCCGTGTCAAGCGAGCATGCTGATGGGTCCGCGTCTTTTTTTGCTGACGCGCTCAAGACGCTCCTGTGGCAACTACCTGACACCCGGACTCTAAAAGAGAAGATAGCGTTTGAAGAGTGCTTACGGATCATCACGGATCAGATTAGCCAGCAGCAATACGCTGAGGCCGCTCCGGATCTCTGGAGAGTGGTGGAACGGTTCTCCAATCCGATCATCAGGTCTGACGCGCTTATCGCGCTGGGCGCTCTTGGGGACACGAATTACCTGCACCGGATCATACGTTTCCTTGATCAGAATACCCTGTATCAAACCAAGACGAGGGAAGACGGGGAACGGCTTGCTTATGGCGCGATCACTGCTCTTGGCAGTCTTGGCGACGCTTCAGCCTATATGCCGGTGTTTGCCGCCGCAAATGGCTGGTATTCTACGTGGATCAAAGCGTATGCGGAAGAAACGCTTACCAAGCTCGCGGAAGATCCGTCAGAAGAGTTAATCAAAGGTATCAACAATACCTTTTACCCGTACCAGACTCGGTATCAGGCGCTTATCGCCCTTGATGAGTCCTCTGCTCCTGATGAGTCGAAAAGCCTGGGCGCTCAGGAGGCCCTTAGCGAAGGGTGGACTCACTCGCCGCTTACTAGCCGAGAGGTTGTGTTGATACGCAAACGCGCTATAGCTATGCTTGGTAAGTATGGCGTATCTGATGAGCGGGTTTATACGCTGCTTTGGCGTTCTTACCAACAATCATACGACATGGAAGAGCAGTTCGCGGTTGTGAGTACCCTGTCTCAGCTTGGTACTGATGAGGCTGTTAAACTACTTGTCTCGTTCATCTTTGATATTAACGAGCATCACCGGTATGGCACGTTGCGGGAGACTGATGAACGCCTTATCCGCGCCCTGATTCCGGCCTTGCATGAAACAGGCAGCTCAGAGGGAGATAGCGTTTTAAGGGAGATCACCTTGGTGGACTGGACAAGCAATATCCATGAGCTTGCTCGTCAATCCATTACGGATTCCGCAAAATAGAATAGCCTCTTATGGCCTTTATGCAAAAAGCCGCGGTTCTTGCCGCGGCTTTTTTCATTTGCTCTTATGTCGGTTCTTTCTGAGCTTCTTCTTGCGTTTATGGGTCGCAATCTTCCGCAGTTTGCGTTTTCTTCCACAAGGCACTTCGCATCTCCTTTTCTTTAGAGTGGTTTAAGTATGGGATAAAGCGCGGGAAACGTCAATAGGGTGGTGTCGTAAGGCGTCTTAACGTTCTACCTGCTTCTGACTATAGTGAAGGTAAAACTATGGCGCGGGTATCAAACATGGCGCTGTTCGTTATGGAGGATCGTAAAGAAAATGTTGCGATTAAAAGGCGCGTTTACCGCGCTCATTACGCCGATGCAGGACAATGGCGATGTGGACTATGAGGGCTTTCGCCGTCTGGTCGAGTTCCAGCTTACCGCTGGTATTGACGGGCTTGTACCGCTGGGAACCACTGGCGAAAACCCCACGCTGGATGAGGACGAAGAGGATGAGTTGATCGCCATTGTGGTGGAACTCGCTCAGGGGCGGGTTCCGGTAATCATCGGAACCGGCTCTAACTCTACCAGACACACGGTTAAGTACACTCAGCGGGCAAAGGACATGGGCGCGGACGCCGCGCTCGTGGTAACGCCCTACTACAATAAGCCAAATGATGCGGGCTTGCTTTGCCACTTTAAGGCTGCCGCAGAGGTCGGGCTTCCTATCATAGTTTATAACATAGCTTCCCGTACGGGCCGGAACATAAGCGCTCCGCTCATGCAAAAGCTATCCTTGATTCCAGGGATTATTGGCGTGAAGGAAGCCTCCGGCGACCTTAACCAGATGGCCGACATCATCGCCCAGAACCGCAGCACAGGGCGCGAGTTCACGGTGCTGTCCGGCGACGACGCGCTCACCGTACCGCTGCTGGCTCTGGGCGGGGATGGGGTTATTTCGGTTATCTCGAACCTTGTTCCGGCAAAAGTTACGGCGCTGGTGAAAGCCGGTCTGTCCGGCGACTTTGTTGAGGCGCGGCGGCTTCATTACGAACTCTTGCCACTGATGAAAGCGGCCTTTGTTGAGACAAACCCCATCCCCATCAAGGCGATCATGGGCATGGCCAGACTGCCGGCGGGTCCGACACGTCTGCCACTCGGCCCACTGTCGCTGGAAAACAGGCGCTTGCTACAGACAACGCTGGAAGCGACGACACCCTAGAATAAATCGCGCTGAAACAGTAGCATTGGCTTAACAATAAAGACTTGGTGTCAGAGACCGTAAAGACTCTGACACCAAGTCTTAACTAGCGGAGGTGTAAAGATTTTGAACAGAAAAATCAACGTTACGATTTATAACGAGAACCTGCATGAAACCACTGTGGAGGAAGTGCGGGCTATTTATCCCAACGGGATTCACGGCGCACTCAAGGGCTTTCTCGAAAAAGACAGCGCCATCGGCACGATTCGTTGCGCTACACTGGCGGATCATCAGCAAGTCCTGACTCAGGAAGCGCTGGATGACACTGATGTACTGGTCTGGTGGGGACACATGTGCCATCACAAGGTAGAAGACGCGGTGGTGGACATTGTGGTCAAGCGTGTCCTTAATGGCATGGGCTTCATCGTCCTGCACTCTGGCCATGCGTCTAAACCCTTCGGACGGCTGATGGGTACCGAGACTCATCTGCTGCGCTGGCGGGAAGCTGGCGAAAAGGCGCGTTTGTGGAATATTGCCACCAACCACCCAATTACCCAGGGGCTTGAGCAAACCTTCATGGTTCCTCATGACGAAACCTACGGCGAACCCTTTGGCATACCAGAACCGGATCAGCTTATCTTCATCACCTGGTTTCAGGGCGGCGAGGTATTCCGCAGTGGCGCGACCTGGCAGCGGGGCGAGGGAAAAATTTTCTACCTGCAAAATGGGCATGAAACCTTCCCTGTATATCACCAGAAGGAGATACAGCTCGTTATCGCTAATGCGGTGAAGTGGGCCTGTCCGGTTCAGCGGGCCTGTACCCCTAACCGTGGGCCGGGTAATGTTGCGCCGCTGGAGCAATACACGCTGGAGGAAGGCAGTTTCACGCCAATCACAAAATGACAAAGATTCCTGTTGGGATACTTGGCGCGACCGGTATGGTGGGACAGCAGTACATTGCCCTGCTTGCCGGGCATCCGTGGTTTGAAGTGCGTTATGTGGCTGCGTCGCCGCGCAGCGCGGGTAAAAGCTACTGTGATGCTGTGGCTGGCCGCTGGCAACCGGCGCGAGCCTGGGGCGCGGGTGTTGGTGACCTTATCGTGAAGGACGCCAACGACCCGTCTGCTGCGGTGGGGAATTGCGCCTTTGTGTTTTCCGCCCTGGATATGGCTAAGGATAAGATTCGCGCCCTTGAGGACAGCTACGCCGGCGCGGGCATACCACTCATTTCCAACGCCTCGGCGCATCGCTGGACGCCCGATGTGCCGGTGCTGATCGCCGAGGTGAATCCGCAGCACATCGACATTATCCCGGCCCAGCAAAAAGCGCGGGGTTGGAGCAAGGGTTTTATCGTCGTTAAGCCGAACTGTTCGATACAGAGCTACACCACACCAGTTTACGCGCTTATCGCGGCTGGCTATGAGGTACGGCGCATGATCGTCAGTACCATGCAGGCGGTTTCCGGCGCCGGCTATCCGGGCGTACCAAGCCTCGACATGATTGACAACATTGTGCCGTACATTGGCGGCGAAGAAGAGAAGTCTGAAGATGAGCCGCGTAAGATACTGGGTATGCTTGCCGATGGCGTCATTCAAAACGCCACGTTGCCGAAGATCAGCGCCCACTGCAATCGTGTGCCTGTGGTAGACGGCCATACCGCCTGCGTGAGCCTTGAGTTCGGCGAGAAAAAGCCGTCAATCACTGAAGTGAAGCGCGTATGGTCGGCGTTTAGCGCCCTGCCCCAAGAGCTTGATCTGCCAATGGCGCCAAAGCGTCCCATCATCGTCCGTGACGAAGACAACCGCCCTCAGCCCCGCAAAGACCGCGACGCGGACAAGGCAATGGCCGTAAGCGTCGGGCGCGTGCGAGGCTGCAAGGTGTTTGACCTGCGTTTCGTGGGCCTTTCGCATAATACAGTACGTGGCGCAGCTGGTGGCGGCATTGAGAACGCGGAACTACTCAAAGTAAAGGGTTATATCTCATAGCCCTTATGCATACTCATTTATTTGTGGCCTTTAATCATCGTTTTTGTTTTTTTCAATGGCCTCAGTGATTAAATCAACCGCTTCCTTTGTTTTGTTCCGCAACTGAAACAGGGTGTTGTTTTTCACGGCACGTTGGAATGCATCTATGGTACCCTGATAAATTTTTTCCAGCTTGGTTGCCATAGTATCAATAGTCCACGCCTGTGCGTGTTCTCTGGCTTCCGCAACCTTGCGCTGGTACAACTCGTCATCCTCAAGCAGATCAAAGACGCGCCTTACAAACTCATCCTTGTCGTCCTTTACCATAAAGCCGCCATTGTCGCCGCCCATCACCGTGAGCGTACCCATAGCCCCGATAGCCACCACCGGTGTGCCAGACAGCATGGCTTCAATGGTAACCAGCCCCTGGGTTTCCGTGAGAGACGGGAATACAAAGATATCAGACATGCCGTAGGTTAAGGCCAGGTCTTCGCGCTTGAGATAGCCGGTGAACACGCAGGCATCAGCGACGCCCTGCCGCGCCGCCTCTTTCGTGAAAAGGTGGAGATCAGGACCATTACCCACAAAGAGAAAGGCGACCTTTGGGTGTTTCTCAAGGATAAGCGGGGCAATGGCAAGCAGAAAGTCGATATTTTTCTCGCCAGAGATGCGGCCAGCGAAGAGCAGTATCCGCTTATCCTTGAGCCTGGGATACTTTTGTTCAAGCAGGACGCGATAGGCGGCGATTTCCCCCTCATCATGAGTAAACAGCGATGGATCAATGCCGGTAGGCAAAAGGTGGGTACGCTTCTTGATGTTGTATTGCTTAACCACTTCGCCGATCTGCTCAGTCGGTACAATGACGCGATTGGTACGGCGCAAAAACTTCTTAATAAGACTCTTTGCGAAAGATTTAAGCGCGGCAGGCGGAAGAAAGGGCAGGTAGTTTGTCGCATAGTCCTCCCAGAGCGTGTGAAAAGTGTAAACGCTCGGAATCCCGTACATACCGGCATAATAGAGGCCAAACTCGGCAAGCATAAACTCCGTATTGATGTGGAGAATATCGGGGTTAAAGGCTTCGATATGCTGTGATACCCAGAAGAGCTTTTCAAATCTGGCAACGCGGTCTTCCTTGGACAGAAGCTGTACCCCTATAGACGGCACCCGAACCACCACTGGTTCCGGCTTATGCTCAACAGTAACGCTGTGCGCGGTGGAAAGACGTTCAGCCACCGGCGATTCTGGATAAAACGGGCAAACAATCATAACCTCGTTGCCACGCCGAACCAGAGCGTGAGAAAATGAGTCAACCGAAACCGTTACTCCATTCACCCGAGGCCAGTAGGCGTCGGTAAACATCACTATCTTCACGGCGATACTCCAATGACCTTGTTCATAGAAGACCACGTGAGCCTAAAGACTCAAACCACACCGGAATAGTACGCGCTCCCTGGAAGTACATACTAAAATCACGGTACCAGCTCATGTTACAGTCGTTGCAGCTAGGCATGGATAGTGCGCTTTCTTCCATAGTAAGGATGTTTCCCAGCGTCTGCGGCAACTGCATACAGGGACGCACATCGAAGAACCAGTCAACGAACAATACATGGCGGCCGCCGAAACAGCGGTACTTTACCTTTGACGGATTCTCAAGATAGTCGATGATGTTCTGCATAGAAATCGCCGAGTTGATGATACCAAACGTACCGGCCTTGCGAAGCCGTATGCCTTCTTTGAGGCCGGCAATCACCTTATCGCGGGACAGGCTGATACCTTCGCCACCCAGCGGGTAGACCTGAGACTTGGAGAACGTGGGATAATTGAGCGACACAAAGTCATACCCCATATTCAGGGCGCGTTTGCATACATCCTCAAGTTTGTCGTAGTTGTCGTTCCAGATGAGCACTGACGCCATAGTTTTGAGGCCGGTTTTCTTCACCAGCTCCATAGCCTTTGCCATTTCATCCATGATGTTGGGAATCCGCCGCGATTCGGCCATCGTAACCGGATCGCCGGAGTCAAAGGAGACGCTGAGGAGATCGCAGCCCGCGTCCTTCAGCTTTTTGGGCATATCGTTCCGCATGAGAAGCTGGGGCGCGGCGTCAAGCACGGCGTTATTCATGTTACGCGCCGTAGCCTTCTGTACAAAGTCAATAACGTGCGGATGAAGGAGCGGCTCTCCGCCGGTGATAGTGAGATGAGACACGCCAAAATCGGCCAGGCGATCAATGGCTTTGAGTGCTTTCTCCTTATCCACAAAGATTTTCGGCTGTTGTTTCCATATCTCGCAAAACGAACACTTGGCAATGCAGGCATTAGTGATAGCGAACTCGACGAAACGCAGCCTGCCGGAAAGATAGTTTTTAATGATATTCCTGTTTTTACCTTGAGCCATTATGTAATATACCTCTTTTCTGTAGGGTAATCATTTCAGCGCGCTATATCAAGTTAATGCGCTATGGTTCCGCCTCTTCGACAGGTTTAGAAATACAACGCTTGTTGACAGTACCGGCGAACCCCGCATCCACCACGTCTCTGACACCGCCGTTACAACAGCGAACCCTTTAGAGCGCAGGCTGGCCTGCGTCCGCTGGCCGCCTTGCAGGGTTGATAAAATTAAGTATATGTGAGAATATGAAACAGGAGGTAGATATGGCAATTAAGGTCTCGTCAAGAAATACATTGGATATAAGCGGTATCGCAAAGGATATAGAGCAGCCTGACATCAAGGTGGTTATCTATTTCTTTTCTATCGAGTTTGAAAGAATGGAACCGCATAAGGCTATGAAAAAAGCTTTTCCACAGGCGGCATGTATAGGCGCCTCTATGGTTGGGGGCTGGTCTACTACGGGCGCAGTCGAAAAGGGAATCACAGCCATGTCCCTTTCTTCAAGCGAAGTTGAGGAAGTTATTACGTCCTTTCAGGTTGGCGTTAAGGAAAATGCCACCCGCGCCGCGATAAACTCCATAAACGAACTCAAACGCAGACTGGGAGGGCAGAAAGTCGACCCCGATAAGTACCTGGGGCTGATCTTTCTTGACGGGCTGTGCATGAGCGAAAGTATCATAAAGGAATTTACGCTGGATAAGACACTCAACCTGCCCTTTGTCGGAGGGTCGGCTGCGGACGAATTCGCCTTCGCCAAAACACTCGTTACCGTCAACGACAGCATCTCCGATGACGGCCTCGCGGTGATGATCCTCAAAATGAAGATACCTTTCTTTTTCAGTCATTATGTGCATCTCGTTCCAACCACAAAAACACTCACCGTTACCAACTCGGAAGTGTCAAAACGGATTGTGTGGGAAATTAACGGGGAGGACGCCGCCTCGTATTACGCAAAAATCCTGAACATTCCCAGCGTTGACAAAATTAGCTTCGACATTTGCGCACATAACCCAATGGGAATGTGTGTAGGAGACAGCGTTTATGTACGCACTCCCAACGGCGTTGTTGATGGAAAGGGATTGGGGTTCTACTGCTATATTGACGCGGGTACAGAACTGCACTTGCTGCGAAGTGGCGATATGATAGGCAATGCACGAAACGCTCTTTTAGAGGCAAAGGAATTTCTCGCCGGAGAAATCAAGGGCGCACTGCTTTTTAACTGCGGTGTAAGGTATATGGAACTCCAAGAAACCGGGAAAGTCAAAGACTTTAACCAAGTCTTCAGCGGAACCAACTTTATAGGCTTTAACACATTCGGCGAGGAGCTTTTTATACACCATAACCAGACTCTCACCGCGATTTTCTTCGGTGAGCCTCTTAAAGAAGGGGAGACTGACAACTATAAACTAAGGCGTCTTTTCCATTATGTGGAGAGCAAGCTCAAATCCCTCGTTTTCGAGATCACGTCCAGAAGCGAACTTCTAAACTATACTATCATATACCTCAAAGACAGCTTTGGTCCTGTGTCGGATTACATGATGAAAGGGACTGAGTCCTTCAAGAGGAGTACGGGAGAGTTTTTAGAAAGTTTTACAGAAAGCCAGACTGACATTAACAGTCTTGACAATGGTTTTAGCTCAATAGACAAGGAATTCAACGAATCCTTTTCCATAACAGAGTCCCTACAGAGTGAGGCTAAGAAAGCGTCTGAAAGCCTGGCTGCCGTCAACAATGTTACGGAAGTAACCAACATTCTGGCGCTGAACGCCGCTATTGAGGCAGCCCGCGCCGGAACTGCTGGCAGAGGTTTTGCGGTGGTGGCATCGGAAATCCGCAAGCACGCCGCAACGACCAAGAATGCCGTGGACAGCATATCAGGGAACATGCAGGTCCTGATAAAAAGCATAAAGGAGCTGTCTGTGAAAATGGAACATGTAAAGACTGAAGTTGAGAACGCAAAGACGCGCATACAGAAACTGGTGTCAACCAACACGCAGGAATTGTCAGTCATTAATTCTGTGAATACTGATGTGTCTTCGTTAGAACAAACATTTAAGGAATATGAAGGCATAAAAGAAACGCTCAACAAAATGATTGAACAGTCTAGTCTTTCAAAAGAAGACATTGAAAAGATGCTGGTTGTGTACAACAGCAACATTGAAAACATCACGACTCTTTCAAGAAAGAAATAGACAGGCACGGCCTGCACCCACTGGCCTTTGCGGGGCGACCCCAGAGGCCAGGTGTTATCAGAAACAATGGCACAGCCATTCCCTTGAATTGTATACGATCTCCAAAACCCCATTCGCAGTGTCTGCGAGCCTCTCAGAAGACTGAAAAAGCCCCCGGCGGATATTGAAAAAAATACCCAACCGAGGTTAAGAACGTCTTCGTCGAGGTTCTGAGCGTGTCCATCGATGCTCAGAACGTCTTCGTCGAGGTTAAGAGCGTGTCCATAGACGTTCAGAACGTCTTCGTCGAGGTTAAGAACGTGTTCGTCGAGGTTAAGAACGTCTTCATCGAGGTTAAGGAGGTGTCCGTCGAGGTTAAGAACGTCTTCGTCGATGCTCGGAGCGTGTCCATCGAGGTTAAGGAGGTGTTCGCTAAGACTGGGTGTGTACGTTCACACACAATCACAAATCGAACTGTTGATTGGAGGGCAGGAGGAACAAGCCACCGCTGCCCTTGTTTCTTAACTTATTGACTGGCTCAGAAATACCTGCGGTTGTTGAGCTTGGCAAAGCGCCCTTTCTACAAGATACAAAGGTATCAGCCATCTTCTGTGGTGGTGATATAGGTTTGTATTGTTTTTAGGTCCAGCTCCATGAACTCCGCTATTTCCATATCGGTCCATCCCTTCTTGTTGAGCTTTTGTATGGTTTTCTGCTGTTCAGCCTCAGCCGCTGCTTCAGCTTTCAGTTGCTCAGCCTTTAGCCGCTCAGCCTCAAAAACCTCTAGGGGAATGAACCCAAGCTCACGGGCTAAACGCTCCTTTATGGCGGGATGTCTAACTGCCCAATCTACCAAAATATCGTCCAACGATAACGTCGCCATTCTACTTACCTCCTGTAATGTTATAAGGTTGGCTTCCACCAATGGTTTGATATACCGCGTATGCGCTTCATGCTTCTCCGCATCATATTCCGCATTGAGTAGTGTTGCCAGTTCCTCCACGCCAAGCCCCTTGTCCAGATGCTTCAGCCAGATGTTCTCCGAATCCTCCAGCAGCTTCGTCTCTATAAGCTGCACCGGAAAATGTCCACCATGCACGTAGTAAATCCCCGGCCATTTCCATTCTACCCGATAACCCAGCTCCTTCTCCAGATGTTCTATCAAGTTGCGCGGATGCCGCTTCTCCACAAACGTAAGCGTCATTTCCTTGATCAAAGCACTCTTCGTCGTGCTGCGGTACAGATATGCGTAGGCATGTACCTTATAAAAGTCCTCTACTGAGAGGTAATCGTCCGGCCCCTTGAACTCAATGATGTTTTCCCGCAAGAAGAGTTTTGCTATTTTCTCCACTGGTTCCACATCCCGCAGTTTCTTCACGATGATAGCATCAATTTGGAGCGGCTCTTTGGTAAGCTCGCGCTGGAACTGGTAGCTAAAGAGTTTGCTGTCCAGTATGAGTTCCAATGCCCCATAAAACATGGTATGCCAGTCGTTACGCGGCTCTTTGCTATGCTGTTTCTTTGTTTTCGCCATAACGTCTTCTGTTTATCTACCCGGCAGCACCTGTACCGAAAGGGCAAGCTCAAAACCATGCTCAGTCTTGTCGGATAGGTGAGCGTAGTTATTGATGAGGCGATACCCCGGCTGAAGCATAAGATGCAGCCACGGGTATGGCGACCACGTTCCCTTGAGGCTGAGGGTTGAGGTATACGCCGGTGTGCCGGTTAGCGGCTTTACCACATCAGCCTTATCCGGTGTGCTGCGGTAGTCTTCGGTGTCAAAGATGTCTGTACTGGATAGCTCGCCCTGGGCCGCGAACAGGAACGAGAGCGTCAGAGACCACGAGCGCGGCGCTTCATAGCCAACCCAGAGCGTACCCGCGATGGAGTCAGGCCCAAAGGGTGTACCGGTCCATTGCCTCAGAGTCATATTGTCTACCTGGGTACTTTCCTTGTAATACGACCAGCCTTTATCGAACTTGAGGTACATATACGGATAGGTATAGACGCCCTCCAGCCCGAAACGCCAGTATCCATCTCGCGCTGGTATCGAGACCTCTGTGCCGGCCTGAAACGCCAGCGCGTCTGGGGTCAGGTCTGCTTCCCAGTGTTCACGTTCTATGGGAAGCTGTAGCTGACTCAGGCCAAAGAGTCCGTATACGCGGATATATTTCCACGGCTGGAACTCAAACTTCGCGCCAAAGAACGCGCCTGCGCGGGTTTCACCAGTCGGCTCAGCCGGTGTATTGCTATTGCCCAAGTCTTCATTGTAATCATCATACGTTTTCCACGGCTCAAGGTTATGAAAGATCATGAGTGGGTTGAGGTAACGCAGTTCAAGCGGCGCGTTCACCATCATGCCTTCGGTAAAGGAAAGCGTAAGGCGCTTAAACAGTCTGAATTGGAGATAGTGCATGTATAGGTACTTTGTTGTCTCAAGCTGCATGATTTCCGCGCCATAGCGCAGGTTTGGCGAGAAGAGCGACAAGCGTCCGAAGCTCACGCGGTCCATGTAGTCTGATAAGATGATACTACCGGTGCGGGTTCTGCCGTAAAAGTTTTCGCCGATACCAATGGAGAAATACACGCCGGACGCCTTACCAAAGGGGATGCCAATGCTCAGATAGGCACGTTTAGGGAAGTGCAGATCAAATTCCGGCGCAAGGTCTATGGGGATATTCGTATGGTTGTCATGCTCCAACGCGGTTTTTTCATTCTCAGCGAACTGTGGATCAAGACCAGCGGTGAGCCACGAACCAAAGGACAGGGTGAGCGGCGCGACAAAGAGAGGACGGCGCTCATGGTTATCGTGAATCCAAGAGACCTCGCTGTTGCTTTTAACAAAGGCTTCAGCGGCAAGTTCAACATCAACGCCCGCCTCAATCGCGTCAGACTGATAGGCGTATAGCGGCGGGGCAGCCAGGTACTCGCGTAACTGGCGGCGCAAGCGTTGGCCGCTGGGGGACAGTGCTTCATCGTCGATCTCGTCAAGCATATTGTTAAGCTGGGAAACCGTGAGCGTTGAGTCCGCGAAAAAGACGATGCCCTGTTCCTGCGCCAGCATTGCAAGCGCGTCATACGCCCAGTCGCCCGGATACAGGAGCTTCTGTGCCGGCAGCGCGACTGCCTCTGCCGCAATAAGCAACGCGACAAGGACGCTGCTAACAATTTTGTTCATAGGTATACCCTTGTTTACTTTTACTGTTTCGTCAATACTATTGTTATTTTAAGGAAGTTATTATAGATGAAATTTAAAAATGTATGCGTATTGTTGTTGTTCGTAGCTTCGGCGGCATTTACCCAGTCCATCATAAACCCGTCAGACTCGTTTTACGATGATCTGCGGGTGTGGGAAACCCTGGGGCTAGTCTCAAACCTGCCGCCCCTGCGCCCTTACCCTGAGCCTTTGGTCAGGTCATTGTTGGAGCAGGTGATAAGTAGCGGTAACGCGGCGCAAAGCGAGAAGGCTCGTGTCCAGCAAGAGCGGCTTTTTGGGAACATGATCCACGTTGGCGCTGAGGCAAGCGGAACCATTGGCGCCGGTGATAATAATGACGCGCAGCTTGACCTGAGCCTGCTTTCCACAGGGCATCTTTCCTTAATGAATATATTCTCAGTCAGCTACGATCTCAATCTGCTTGCGTCAAACAAAACCCCTGGCGAAGAAGTCCTTCCCGCGTATTCCGGTTATCGTTATGATACCTATCAGGACAATACAGCGGTCGGTCCAGTGGATATATTCGCGTCGTTTAATTCCGCTGCGGCTGTTGGCTCGGAAAAGATGTGGTTTCAGGCGGGAATGTCGCGTTCTTCGTGGGGCAATTTTTATGACAACGGTGTTGTCATACATCCAAGCGCCTTTCACACAGGTAACATGGCGTTTGTGCTGAATCAACCAGCATGGAATTATACCCTCGCGTTCTTTATGCTCTCCGCGTCAATCGACACTGGCGATTATCCATATCCTGAAAAATTCATGGCAATGCACGCGATTAAGTTCGCGCCGCTGAAGTGGCTTGAAATCACTTATTACGAAAATGCGGTATACGGAAAACGGATTGAGCCGCTCTATTTTTTACCTATATCGCCGTACATGGTGTCTCAGCAATTAAACGGCTACGCTGAAGACAATATTCAAATGGGGCTTGAGGTAAACATAAAGCCGTGGAGCGGATTTTCATGGGCAACAAATCTCTTTGTTGACGACCTTGAATTCGCCGATGTGGTCAAATTTGACTTTGACACGAAAATACGGGTTGCGGCCCAAACCGGCGTTACCTGGATTCCGTTGCTTCCGCTCGTCTCGCTCTTGTCGCTGGATTACACGCTGGTAACGCCCTACACCTACGCTCACTATGATTATTCCGACGTGAAAATTGGTGATGAATCTAAACGGATAAATTACCAGAATTACACCCATAACGGGAAAAACCTCGGCGCAACGATCCCGCCGAATTCAGATCGTGTTACTCTTACAGCGCGTTTTGAACCGCTTGCCAGCCTGCGCTTGAACACCTCGTTTGCGTTCATCCGCCACGCCAATGTGAACGAGTCGCTCCCTGCGGAATATATCGAGCAGTATCTCACAGCAGAGGAGAAGGACAACGCTCGTACTGATGGAAGCGTCATGGACTCGCCCAACGCGGGAAACGGGCAATTCAGTATTTCACACGAAAAGCTATTGTTTATGGAGCAGGAAACCAAACAGTATGTTTTTCAGTTCGGCCTTGACGCCACATGGGACCTGCCTCCTTTCAAGTTTGGCCAGCTCAGTTTTTCCGTAGCTTATACATTTGAATATATCAAGAACAATGGTATTGACCGCGATATGTTCCCCAGCCGCGGTAATCCAGAGTCTCCTGTGCTGGTACAGGAAATTGACGCCGCTAAAGCCGCGTGGAAAGCGCAACTACACGATACGATAAACAACTATATCAGGATTGGTGTGCGGTTTACCTTTTAATGTATTACACCCGCCTGCGTTCAGCGACAATACGCGTGATGCGTTCCTTAAAAGCCTCGCGTGAAAACTGCTGGACATGGGCGGTGAATACCTCGCGGTTAGAAAAACTTTTCTCGCTTGCCTCAAACCTCTCCATTGCCTGTATTAAGGCTGCTGGCGTCTGCTCATCAAAAAACAGGCCGGTAACCTGTTCCTTCACCGTATCGAGAACGCCGCCTTTCCGGTACGCGATCACCGGACAAGCAGCGGCGTTTGCTTCAATCGGAACCAAGCCGAGGTCTTCGATGCCGGGAAACAGCAGCGCCTTTGCGCGTGAAAATAGCAGCGCCACTTCGTCATCGGAAATTCTGCCTGTGAAACTGATTAAACCGGATTTTTCATAACGCCGGATGTCTTTTTTATTAGCGCCCGAACCGGCGACCACGAGCTTCCGTCCCGACGCGACGCAGGCGTCAATCGCAATATCCGCCCGTTTATATCCCACGAGCTGGCCAAAAAACAGATAAAAGTCTTGGGGCTGACGTTCAATTGCCAGAAACTTCTCAATCGCCGCTGGCCCGTAGACCACCTCGGCGTCGCGCCTATAATACCGTTTAATCCGCTTTGCCACATAATGTGAGTTAGTGATGAAGCGGTCAACAAGGTTCGCGGAACTCATATCCCATAACCGCAGTCTTGGAATCAGTATTTTCATAAAAATACGGGTAACAAATCCCGCGCCTCTGAAATACTCGTGATACATATCCCAGAGATAGCGCATGGGGCTATGGCAATAGCAAATATGGTAAGCGTCAGGATTAGGAACAACGCCCTTCACCGGCCCTGCCTCACTCGAAATAATTAAATCGTATTCCTGAAGGTTAAATTCCTTGAGCGCGTTAGGCATGAGCGGCATATATTTCTGATACAAGTTTTTTGCGAATGGCAATGTGTTAATATACGATGTATACACCCGATGACGGCTAATAAGCGTGGACACCGCCTTTGGATTATAGACATGGGTATAAATGTCAGCATCAGGAAAAAGCTCAAGCAGAGCTTCCAGCATTTTCTCCCCGCCGCGCATATTAACGAGCCAGTAGTGAATAATAGCAATTTTCATGATGTCAGTTCCCGCAAAATAATTGACGCTGTTTTCTCAAATGTATACCGGTCACGCAGGGGTTCCGGCAGCGCGACACGCGGCGCATCTTTGTCGCGCAGCAGCGATACCAGCTTCTCTTTCAGATCGGCGCTGCTACCGGCGTGAAAAAACATTACCGGAAAATCAGCGTATATTTCCCTGAATACCGGTATATCTGACACAAGCGCCGCCGTGCCGGACACCATCGCTTCAAGTGGCGGCAGACCAAAGCCTTCGTATAAAGACGGCTGCACCAGTAAAGCGGCTTCCGCGAGTAATGTTTTGAGCTTTTCATCGGAAATAAAACCGGTAAATTCAACCAGCGAATCATCAGCCACGTCAAGCTTTTTGAGCGATTCAGTATCAGCCGACCGGAAATTATTTTTTTCGCCAACAATGACGAGTTTATGGTTTAAGCCCTCATTTCGCGCTTGAAAAAAAGCCTCAAGCAGGCACCACAAGCCTTTGTGCCTTTTAATATTGCCGATAAACAGGATCGTGTTTGTTTTATTTACCGGTGGCAATGGTCTGAGCAAATACGGCTGAATCGCGCTATGGGTAACAACGACCGGCAGCGACGCGCCTGCGTAGTGCTGTATTCTCGACCGCGAGAATTGCGACACAGTAAAAATCTTTTTTGAGCGGCGAAAGGCGCGGTGATAAAACCACATTCGCGCCATAAGCCCAAAACGCGACGTAAGCTCAGGCATATCGGGAAAAATAATGTCGTGGATAGTAGTGTAAACAGGAGCGATAATTCCGCCCGGGATGTTGAAATAAGGGGAATAAAACAGATCAGTATTGTTTATTTTTTCTAAAAGCGCAGATGGGAATAGAAAAAGTTCTTTTATTGAAAAAGGCTTTACAGCGCAGGCAAGAATTTGCGCATTACGATTATTCTTGCTTAAAGCGGTAAGCCTTACCGGTTCTCCCAATAACATAAAACGATGGGACGACGCCAGGAAATACGGCAGACATTCGCGCAGGTACACGCCAACGCCGCTGGCGTCAAGCATACGGCAGTCAATGGTGATAGTCATTACGGTTATTTGTGATAACGGCTTCAGTTCCAGCCAATCGAATCAAGATACTTCCCCAACACGCCGGTAAAGCGCCGCATTTCCCAGCTCTGAATAGCTCCGATATTGGCAATACGGAAGGTGTTTATCTTACCCAGCTTCCCCGGATAAATCGTGAATCCCGCTTTACGGGCAAAATCGTGGAGATCGTCAAAATCGTAAGCAGGCGTTTCCGGATCACAAATTGCCGTAATGAGGCGCGACTGGTCTTCCTCTTTTACCAGCATTTTGAGCTTGTAACTTTTGACCGCCTCTACAAGAATACGCCAGCACTCGGTGTAGCGCCGGTAACGCCCTGGAACGGTTTCCTGTTTAGTTTCCAAAATTGCCTGCCTGAGCGCATAGAGCGTCTGCACCGGTGGAGTAAACCGCGTCTGACCGGTTTTCACAAAATAAGCGTACTGGTCGTACAGGTTGAGGTAGTAATTCCGCATGGGAATGGCAGCAGTTTTTTCCAGTTCCGCCTTATTACAAATGACAAAACCCACTCCTGCCATGCCTTGAATGTTTTTGTTCGATGTGGAGGCCATGAAGTCTATACCGAACTTCTTCAAGTCCATGGGGATTCCAGCGTAGGCGCTCACCGCGTCAACAATCGTTACAAGACCGTATTGTTTTGCCATCGGGCAGATGCGGTCAAGGGGATTGAGTAGGCCTGTCGTGGTTTCGTGGTAGACAATGCCCAAGTGGGAATAGGCGCCGGACTTGAATTCAGCCTCAAGTTTGGCGATGTCGATTGCCTCATATACGGAGCTTTTGAATACCGTACGGGGCAGCTTGTACACCGAAGCGATTTTCGCCATCCGTTCCCCATAAGAGCCGTTGTCCACAATCAGGATACGGCCATTGTCAGGCACACAGGAGGAGATCATCACTTCGTCTGCGGCAGTTCCCGATCCGCCGAATATCACCGTCTCGTATTCCGTTGGATCCGCCGCAAAGGAGGTAAGTTCCCGGCATATCCAGGCCATTACCTCGCCGAATTCTTTTTCCCGCGGACACATATCCGGCGCAACTTGGGCGTATTTTACCGTATCGCTCGTGGTCGCCGGACCAGGATTGAGCAGCACTTCACGCCGGACAGCGCGGAGAGACTCGTTCTCAGCTATACGGGGAAATATCTCGGTTTCGGCGCTCATGAGATGTTTTTCGTCATCCACCTCCCGCCAGGCGTAGTATTCGATTTTTCTGACAAAAACAGAAAACTTTTCTGGCTGCGCCTTCGCCACCGCCGCGATTGCCTGTTCGTATTCCAGCATAGGAAGCGTTTTGCGATTCAGCGCAGCATACTCAAGCATAGCGTGAAGGAGACCCGGCGTTAATTTAGAAATGCCTACCAATTCGCCTGACACTGAAGCAAGGTCTGCCCTGTTTTTGGAAAGGCTGGTAAGAAGACCGCCTTCCCTGGTCTCCAGATATACCTCGTCCCCGGAATGAGTCGCGCCAGAAGCCAGAATCACGTTTTTGTGGTTTTCGTTGCGCAACACATGGAGGCCTATGCTGTCGTAAATCAAGTCTGATTCCAGGAGCAGGAAATCGCCAGTAACAAGAGGCGCACATACCTCAAGGGTTCCCATGCTGCCCGTTGAAGCGTAGGCCAGGTTGTATACTGTCTGAATCGCCGAGTATTTCTCGGCAAGGGCGTCGTACATCTCGCGGCAGTGTCCCGTACCGATGATGATCTGTTCCACACCCACGCCGAGCAGCTTTTGTACCGACCATTCAACCATGGCTCTACCGCCAATTTCCAGAAACCCCTTTGGCATTGCCTGAGTTCTGTCTTTTAAGCGGGAACCCAGTCCCGCCCCAAGGATAATCGCTTGTTTTATCATGAGAGACCTCCTATATAATTCATCAATTCCATCTTATTTTCTAACGGCGTGGACTTTGGCCGCCCCAAATCTTTTCGTGCGCCTTTTCTGACCCGCACTTCGATGAATGTAAGCGCGTCGTGGTTTGCCTCAAGCGCCGCCCGTAGTTCCGCAGCGGTCTGCGTTGAATACACATTGACATACCCGCAGGCCCGGGCGATACCGGGCAAATCAATGTTCGGCGCGATAGTGGGCTGCCCACCCACAGAATCATGGGCGCCGTTATTCAACACAATATGGCGCAAATTGCGCGGTTTTTTCACGCCGATTGCTGCCAGCGCTCCCATGTGCATAAGAACAGCGCCATCCCCGTCAAGACAGATAACCGGCAGTTCTGGTCTTTGTAGCGCAATGCCCAGGGCAACGCTTGAGGCGTGGCCCATAGAACCAACAGTGAGAAAGTCCCGTGCATGTCCATATCCATGTTTTTCACGGAGTTCGTACACTTCCCGCGAAGCCATACCAGTGGTGGAAATAAAAACACCCGATTCCGGCGCGGTGCGGAGGACTTCCTCAATCGCCTCTTCCCGGCTCATCTTCGCCTCAATCGCCTCGTTCTTTTGCAGGGTATAAGGCGCGAAAATATTTTTTCGTACCACAAAGGCAAAAGGAGCGTTGGTTTTCGCTATCCAGCGAAAAGCCCGCTCTATTTGTTCCGCCGCTTCATCCTTTTCGTCAGAAAGGTCCGCATAAGGGATTTCCATATCCTCAAGCAGGACGCAGGTTACCTTTCCCTGTTTTATATGCTGCGGCTCATCGTGTACGCCGCGCTCACCCCGCCAGCCAATAACAAGAATCATCGGGATGCTGTACACTTCGGCGTCAGCAAGGGAAAGCAGCGGATTGGTGGCGTTCCCCAGACCGGAATTCTGCATATACACCAGAGGGATGTTACCACTTGCCAGATGATACCCCGCCGCAAGCCCTATTGCCGCGCCTTCGTTCACCGCAATGATGTGTTGCGTGGCATCAATATGGTCGGTGATATAGGCGCAGAAACTCTTCAGGAGTGAATCCGGAACCCCGGTAAAAAAACCAACTCCCCGATTCACCAATGCTTCGTAAAAAAAACCAGCTTCAATCATGCCTTATCCTACGTTACTTTCCACCGGGAATCAATTCCAGTATCTGCTTAATCGGCATACACAGGGAATCCGCCTCAAGAGAACGCTCATTTTCGAGTATCGACTTCGCAACATTCATCATCGCAGGATATGATGCGCGAAGCAAGTGGTTCGCGTAGATGACGATGTTTGCGTTCCATGAGACAAGCTCTTTTTCAGTAAACTGGTTATACGTGGTGGGTACCAGCACAATCGGAATGTAGGCATATTCAGCGCGGAATGTGGCGCAAAAGGCTTTGATGTCCGCGCCGGATGATTCCTTGCTGTGGATCATCACCCCATCCGCGCCGGCTTCCACATAGGCACGCGCCCGTTTCAGGGCATCTTCTACGGAGAATCCCGCGATGAGGCTCTCAAGCCGGGCAATGATCATGAAGTCCTTTGTAACCTGCGCCCGCTTACCGGCGCTGAGTTTCTCGCAGAAGTCTGAAACTGGGCTTAGTTCCTGGGCAACTTCAGTACCAAAAAGGGAGTTCTTCTTCAGCCCCACCTTGTCTTCAATAATTACCGCAGAAACCCCGTTCCGTTCCAGCGTGCGGACGGTAAACACGAAATGCTCGCTCTTGCCGCCAGTATCGCCGTCAAAGATGATGGGCTTGGTGGTACATTCCAGAATGTTGGTCAGGTCTTGCAGTCTGGTGGTGAGGTCAACCGCCTCAATGTCGGGCTTTCCCTTGCTGGTAGAGTCGGTGAGACTGGATGACCATATACCGTCAAAGCTGTGGATCCCATCGGACTTGGTGATTTCAAGATGTTCGATGATGAGACCCGAAAGTCCTGAATGGGCCTCCATGATGCGCACCAGAGGCTTCGCGTCGATGAGGCGGCGGAGGGTTTTAAGCCGGATATCTGGAGTTGTGCCAATGGAACGCACAGCTTCGTTCAGAGCTGAGGAGTTGACCCCTGATGTATAAGGAATCTCGATCACCTGACCGCCGAGTTCTTCCATTACCGCATACACGTCGTTCCGTTCTTTTTGCAGGGGGCCGCTTTTCCAGTCGTCCCCGTGAATGATAGCGGCGGGTTTATACTTCCGCAGGTTTGGCACATAGCTCCATTCCTCCTGAGGCACCACCCGCGAAACACCCTTGATATGTTCAATGACCGCCTTCCGCTGTTCATAGGTGAGATAGGGCAGCCGTTTATGAGCCGCAATCGCCTGATCAGTGAGAAGTCCCACCAGCAGGTCTCCGCGCTTTGCCCCCTCCCGAATGATGTTGATAATGCCCGGGTGAATAATGTCGCCCCTCATGCCAAGATAGATGACCATCTTTTTCCTCCTATGCTCTTTCCACATGCTCCATCATAAAATCCGCGATACGCTTCCCAGCCTCGCCGCGATACTGCCACGCCTCGTCTTTTGCCTTCTGCCGCGCTGCCTTGAGTTCCGCGCTGTCTGCCGCGTTTTTTATTACATCGCGTATTGTGGGGAAAAATTCTTCCTTTAACTCAATGCCTATGTTCTCAAGCGTCCTGAACTGCCAAAGCTCTTCTACGGCATGTTCGCCGAGATCATCGGCGTCGTAGGGACGTAGGTCCATGCCCTGTTTCACGTATATAACCGGCTTATCGCACAGAAAAACGTAATCAAAAATAATTCCAGAAAAATCAGAAATCATAATATCAGCCTTTTTAAGGGAAAAAATATTCTCCCGCTCATAATCCCACTCAAGATTGGCGCTATCCTTATATTTCGCGGTGAGCGCGTCAAGCATCGCCGCTTCGGATTTCTTTGACTGCGGGTGCGGGCGCACGATAATACGCCAGCCGGTTTTTACCAGCGGATCAAGCAGCTTTTCCCCGCAGCGCGAAAGCAGCGCCGAAGCCCCCCACGACGGCGAAACCAGCACGGTAAACAGGCGCTGTTCCTCTTGTGGAATGTGTGTAATCCGTTCCGCATACACGTCAAGATACGGACACCCCACGGTTACCAGTTCCTTTGCCGGCAATGTTCTCTGCTGTTCAAGCGTGCGAATATCCTTTGCCTGATAATCGCCGGAAAGTAAAACCGAATCAAAATAATCAAGCCCAAACAGCCGGTAGGTCGTGGCGTCACTTGTCATGTGCAGTACGTGCGCGTAATGCTTCACCATTTTCGACCGCTTGAGCTGATACACCTGAAGTCCGGGGGTAGTCATAAGCACAACGTCAGCGGCAAGCAGGTTGAGCCGCGCAAAAGCTTTATTCCCCTCGCCAATAAATTCCGCCTTGACATACTGATATTCCACCGCAAACACCGGATCATCCTCAGCGGACGTAAAATACATGACTTCAATATGCCGCCTCTCGAATTCATCAAGTATTGGCTTAAACACATTCCAGTATTGTTTGCCCTCGCAGTAAACCACATACGGATAAGTAACGCTGGAAGCGGATACCGCTGTTCTTCCGCCTGAAAAAACCACCTTTGCCTTAATAATGACTGCCCGCGACAGAAAATACAGCGTTGCCGCCGCCCCAATCAAAATTGAAAAAAGCGCGCTCCCTGTGCCGGGATCAATGTAAAGTGGATGTAAAAACATTATTTGACTCCTTTTTATGTACCGAATTAACCGAATGATATGAAATTAACTATTTTTCCGCAATAGTTTTTAAGGCGTCACTGTCAGATCCTGTTATGCGCCATTTGCTTTGCTGTATTATTTTTTTTACCCGCTTGTATACCATTATTAAAAACAGTATCATAAACCAATACTAACAAAGGAGACTTTATGCAAGCCCATAGCCACAATCAAGCCATACCGGAAACCGTCGTTACAGCGGTGGAAACCGCCATTGACGCCCAATTACAGGCCGTCGTCCCTTACGCGACGCCCTTAACCGCCGAAGACCGCCACAACCTGCTCAAAACAGGACCAAAAACCTTCCAGTTTGTCGAACTGGCCTATATTCTGGCCTCAGAAAACTCCCAGTTGACCTCAAAAGCCTTTGACCTGCGCGCCTTTACAGCCGGCTGGAACGATCTCCGCAACCTTTTGGGACTGGAAAACAAAGCCCGTCAGCTTCTTGAGCTGATTGAAGACATCAGGATAGCCGCTGGCAGCGATTGCGCTCACTATGCCCTTGAAGTCTATGCTGATTTCAAGGCCGCCGCCGACCGGAATGTTCCCGAAGCCCGCGCCGCTTATGAACAATTGAAGGCGGTCTACCCCAACAAAAGCCGGAAACGCCAGACAGACGAGGCCAGCCAGCCCCAAAAATGATCTAAAAGCGAATCAAACTATGCTCAGAGCATACCCGACTACACTCGGAGTGTACCTGACTACGCTCTGAGCATACCCGACTACTCTCGGAGAGTACCCGACTACGCTCGGAGCATACCCGACTACTCTCGGAGCATACCCGACTACTCTCCGAGAGTACCCGACTACGCTCGGAGCATACCCGACTACTCTCGGAGCATACCCGAC
>JAISAE010000032.1 GCA_031266875.1 Treponema sp. | reverse complement strand
TCTCCAGAGAACAAGCGGACGCTCATCTCTGATATTCTCCAGAGAACAAGCGGACGCTCATCTCTGATATTCTCCAGAGAACAAGCGGACGCTCATCTCTGATATTCTCCAGAGAACAGATACTGTTATTTGATTTTGCCCCACGCGGAGGTTTCCCACTCCAGCGCGTTAATAGCGGCGACGTAGGCTTTAACTGACGATTCCACAATGTCGGTGGAGACCCCGCGTCCGTTCCAGCGCCTGCCATCTTTGCTTATTTTAACCATGGTCTCGCCTTGGGCGCTCTTACCACCGGTGATGGCGCCAAGTTCGTAAAGCTCCAGCCCCACTTCCTTGCCGGTAATCATGTCGATTGCCTTAAACGCCGCGTCTAAGGGGCCGTCGCCGACAGCGGCTTTTTCGCGCAGACTGCCGTCCTTGTGCCTGAGCCGGATCGTCGCGGTGGAGCTCAAGCCAGCAACCGAGTTGATGAGCCAGTGGTCGAGTAACCATGTTTCGGGAATTGACGCTGATACACCCATGGTCAGCGCCTCAATGTCGCGGTCGCTGACCGTCTTCTTCTTGTCAGCCAGCAGTTTGAACTGCGCAAACACGCTGCTCAACTGCTCTTCGTTAAGGCTTATGCCCAGTTCCCTGAGACGCTCCTCAAAGGCGTGGCGGCCAGAGTGCTTGCCCAGAACCATACGGTTTTGCGGAATACCAATGGATTCAGGCGTCATGATCTCATACGTTTCACGGTTCGCCATTACCCCGTGCTGATGTACGCCCGCTTCGTGAGCAAAGGCGTTTTCCCCCACTATCGCCTTGTTGGGCTGTACCTTGACGCCGGTAACCTGGCTCACGAGACGGCTTGTCGCGTAAATCTGGGCGGTGTCGATGTTGGTATTGACAGCCCAGAAATCCTTGCGTACCCGCAGCGCCATCACCAGTTCCTCCAGGGAGGCGTTACCAGCCCGTTCTCCAATGCCATTAATCGTACATTCGAGCTGCTCCGCGCCCGCGCCTAGGGCTGCGAGGCTGTTCGCCACGGCAAGGCCGAGGTCGTTGTGGCAATGTACGGAGAGCCGCGCCTTTTCCATACCTGGCGTGTGTTCCCTGATGTAGCGGATACGCTCGGCAAACTCCGACGGCAGGGCGTAACCAACAGTGTCTGGGAAATTCACTGTTGAGGCTCCCGCCGCTATAGCCTCACCAAAGACCTTGCACACAAAGTCAGGGTCGCTTCTGAAAGCGTCTTCCGCGGAGAATTCCACGTCTTCACAGAACTTACGGGCATACTTTACTGACGCGGTGGTTTGTTCAAGCACCTGCTCAGGCCTCATTTTTAGCTTGTACTCCATGTGTACCGGAGAGGTTGCAATAAAAATGTGAATACGCGGACTTACCGCGTTTACCAGCGCCTCTTTACCAGCGTCAATGTCCTTTTCCAGCGTGCGGCACAAGGCCGCCACTGTACTATTCTTGATGAGGCCTGCGATGGTCTTTACTGATTCCAGATCACCAGGGCTGGACACGGGAAAGCCTGCCTCAATGATGTCAACGCCCAAGCGTTCCAGCCGCAGGGCTACGTCGATTTTCTCCTGTACGTTCATTGAACAGCCCGGGGATTGTTCCCCGTCGCGTAACGTGGTGTCGAATATTTTTATCTGTCTGCTCATATTTTCCTATTGTTTAGATTAGGCAAGGCTCATCATTGACGGACACGGTATGCCGTGCATCCCGCTGTCCGTCGTAACCTGACGCCGTTTATCTGTCCACTTTTGGGAGCCAGCTCATCATGGAACGCAGTTCGCGTCCGACCTGCTCAATGGGGTGAGCGGCTTCGATAGCGCGGAGGCGGTTGAAGTTCGGGCGATTCACCTGATTTTCCAGAATCCATTCACGGGCGAACTTACCGGTCTGTATGTCTTTGAGTATTCCGCGCATGGCGTTCTTGGTATCCTCGGTGATGACCTTGGGGCCGCTGACATAGTCGCCGTACTCGGCGGTGTCAGAGATCGAGTAACGCATGAAGGAAAGTCCGCCACGGTTAACGAGATCAATGATGAGCTTCATCTCATGCATCACCTCGAAATAGGCGCTTTCCGGCTGATACCCTGCCTCGGTCAGCACCTCATAGCCGCACTTCATCAGCGCCGATACGCCGCCGCACAACACTGCCTGTTCACCAAAAAGGTCGGTCTCGGTTTCTTCCTTAAATGTAGTTTCGAGAACCCCTGCCCGTGCGCCGCCAATGGCGGCGGCGTATGCAAGCCCCAGCCGCTTGGCATTACCAGTAGCATCCTGATGAACGGCGATGAGGCACGGCACCCCTGCGCCTGCCTGATACTGCTCACGGACCGTATGACCAGGGCCCTTTGGCGCGATCATCACGACATTTACCTCCGGCGGGGGAATGATCTGCCCAAAGTGAATGTTAAAACCGTGCGCGAAGGCAAGCGTCTTACCGGGCTTGAGCGCGGGCTTAATCGACTCCTGATATAACCTTGCCTGCTTTTCGTCGTTGATGAGGATCATGATGAAATCAGCGGCTTCGGCGGCTTCGTAGGCGACCTTTACCTCAAGGCCGGCGGCTTCGGCACGTTTCCACGACTTCGAACCTTCGTACAGCCCTACGATAACCTTCATCCCAGACTCTTTCGCGTTAAGCGCGTGGGCATGGCCCTGAGAACCGTACCCAATGACCGCAATGGTTTTCCCTTTGAGTACGCCAAGATCACAATCCTTTTCATAGTACATGATTGCCATAAAAAACTCCTTTCAACAATGAAGTTGTAATAAATATGAGAACCGCGTTAACGCTGTTAGTAAAGCTACGCGGCTGCCTAGTTACTTAGTGATAGCACCAGCGACCCGCGCTCAAGCGCGACCAGACCTGTGCGGGCGAGTTCCATGATGCCGTGGGGACGCAGCAGTAGCAACAGACCGTCGAGTTTCTCGATATCGCCGGTTGCCTCAAGGGTAATGGTGGAAGGGGAAACGTCAATAATACGGGAACGGAAGATACCGGCGATTTCGAGGACAGCGGCGCGGGTCTGCTCAGTGGCGTTGACTTTGACCAGCATAATTTCACGGCGGATACAGGAACCGCTCTGCAATTCCCGTACGGCGATCACGTCTACAAGCTTACTCAGTTGCTTCGTGATCTGCTCAAGAGCAGCGTCATCGCCGGAAACGGCGATGGTCATACGGGAGATTGACTTGTCCTCGGTTTCCCCAACGGTAAGGCTGTCAATGTTGAACCCCCGCCTGCTGAACAGCCCGGATACACGGCTGAGGGTGCCCGCACGATTCTCTACCAGCGCGGATACAATGTGCTGTTTCATGGTTGTGAAGCTTACTTTGAGACAGGGCTAAAGTACAAGGGGGTATTTTGATATGAAGGTCTCCATCATTCAGTGGATTCGTTAAGCCCAGCGATACTTGGATTTTTCTGCGCAAATGGTAGTTGCCGTGCCATGTCCTGAATAAACAACGGTATTTTCTTTTATAGACCCGCTATAGCCGCCTATGCAGAGCCGTTTGAGGCTGGCGGCAAGAGCTTTGGCATTACCGCCGGGGAGGTCAATGCGGCCAAAGCCGTTCATAAACAGCGTATCCCCACTGAACAGGATCCCAGCCGCCTCGTCGTAGAAGCCGGCGGAGCCGGGGCTATGTCCGGGGAGATGAAGCACCCGCAGAGGGCCTATGCAATCACCCTCAACAAGCAGGCGCGTTGCTTGCGGCATATTTTCCCAAAGTGCGTCAACGTAGGCGCTGTTTCCTGTAACCGCGATAAAGCTTTGCCTGTGAACCTGTTGCGCCTGCGGGCCAAGATACGCTGCGTCAGCCTCATGGATGGCGATTTCCGGCTTACCGTTGTAATGGGCAAGGAGCGCGGGCAAGGCGGCCAGATGGTCAAAATGTCCGTGGGTGAGCAGGATGTATCGGGGATACCAGCGCAGGCTGTTAAGCCGCGTGATGATGACACTAGCATCAGCCCCTGGGTCAATGACTACGCAGGGGCAAAGCGGCGTGTCTGGCACAGGCTCCAGCGGATACAAGTAGCAGTTGGTGGCAAGCGCTCCCACCACAAGCGTTTCAGGTGATTTATTTTGCATGGCGATTTTTCACTCCACGCGCTCTCATGGAGCGCGACAACACCCGCCCTTTGGGGTGGAGGGCGGAGGATTTGTTTCCTCGCATACTTTACGATTTCAAGGAGAAACCTTCAATACCTCGCCGCTTCCACGTACTCTGTTATTTATGGAAGTTTTTATAAAAAATCCTGAAACCGCTTGACGTCTTTGAAACAATCTATTAATATGAAAACATCAACGCAAGGTAGAGCAGTTGGCAGCTCGTCGGGCTCATAACCCGGAGGTCGGAGGTTCGAGTCCTCTCCTTGCTATAGTACAAAGGCAGTCTTGCGGGACTGTCTTTTTTTTGACACATGGTAAACGCCTATCATCCAGCAGGGGGAATTATGTTAGATAAGTTAACTCAAAAAATTTCAGATGCTTTCCGTTTTATTTCCGGTAAGTCAAGCATCACGGAGAAAAACATCGACGATGCGGTTGAGGCGATCAAGATGGCGCTCCTTGAGGCTGATGTTAACCTCCGCGTGGTTCGTCGCTTTATCAACGCCACAGTGGAAGAGGCCAAAGGCGAGCGGGTATTGCGCTCGGTGGATCCGGGGCAGCAGTTCATCAAGATTGTTCACGACAAACTTGTAACCTTCCTCGGTGATACGCGGCAGGAGCTGCGGCTCAAAGGCCCGGATACCATATCCTGCATTCTTATGCTGGGTTTACAAGGATCAGGGAAGACGACCAGTTCCGCGAAGCTGGCATTGCGGCTCAAAAAAGAAGGCCGGAAGCCTCTGCTCGTGGCCTGCGACCTTGTGCGCCCAGCGGCCATGGAGCAGCTTGCCATACTGGGGAAACAGGTCAATGTACCGGTATACAAACATGATGGCGCGAAAGACAGCGTTGCGGTCTATAAAGAGGCGCTTGCCTGGTCGCGGCAGAACCTTATCAACACCATGATCATTGACACCACAGGCCGACTCCAGATCGATGAACTCATGATGCAGGAACTTTCCCGCCTCAAAGACGCCTCCAATCCCGACGAGTTACTGCTTGTGGCTGATTCCATGACTGGACAATCAGCGGTGGATATTGCCAAAGTCTTTGATGAGAAGATCGGACTGAGCGGCGTGGTGCTGACCAAGTTTGACTCAGACACTCGTGGCGGGGCGGCGCTTTCACTCAAGACCATCACTGGCAAGCCGCTCAAGTTCGTGGGAACCGGTGAAAAACCCGAAGACTTTGAGCCGTTTCACCCTGACCGTATCGCTGGCCGCATATTGGGTATGGGTGATGTGGTGAGTCTGGTGGAAAAGGCGCAGGCGGTCATTAATCAGAAAGAGGCGGAGGAACTTGCCAACAAGATGGAGAAGGAGATCTTTACGCTTGAGGACTGGCTTTCCCAGCTCCGCTCGGTAAAGAAGATGGGTTCCCTCCAATCTATGCTTGACATGATTCCGGGCATGGCTGGCCAGATCAGCGAGGATGACATTAACAAAGAAGACCTCAAGGGTCAGGAAGCCATACTCTCCTCAATGACCAAGAAAGAGCGGGCGAACCATCTTATCATCGGACCGTCCCGCAGAACCCGCATTGCTCGTGGCTCCGGGACTTCGGTGGCTGAAGTGGCCCGTCTGCTCAAGAAGTTTGAGAAGATGCGCGTCATGATGAAGAAGATGTCCAAGATGAGCCGCAATCCGGCGGCAGCCCAGTCTATGATGGCGCGAATGGGAAAACGCTAGTACGAGTTAGGCCAGCCTTCGCCTTTTTATGGTTGTCATTTTAGAGAAATCATACTAGTCTTTTCCAATAGGAGGCTGTATGACGAGAAGTCAGTCCACTCTATTGAGACTTATTGTATTTGTTTTGGGTGCGAGTATTATCACACTCATCTTTTTCCTTTCAACGAAAAACACGGAACCGAGTATGGTTAGTCGGTTCACATGGATATCCGTATCGCTCATGTATCTGGTCTTGTGTTCTCCCTTGGTGTTTTTGTCCCTTGTGGGAAGGTACGGCTCTTTTGTCATGCTTCTACTAGGGATTGGCCTGTATATCATTCTAAGCATTGTGCTGGTGATACTCGCGAATGTCGGCCTCGTGGCGGAGATTGGCATTGCACTTATCGCGCAGGCGATTCTGTTTGTTTCCTTTGCGGTTCTAATGTATGTCGCCTACTTTGGCGGTTCCGGCAGCAGCCGGGCCGAGCGCTTTGCCTCAATTAAGAAACTACAATCGCTGACTGCGGCACTGGCCCTAAAGATTTCAGACCTGCCGGACGAATACAGCACAGTATACAAAACCCTTAACCAGATCATTGAGGATTTACGCTATCTGACCCCGCTTAAAAGCAAACGAAGCATGGAACTGGAAGAAAAAATCGTGGAGAGTCTGCACATCATGGGGCAATACTGCGATTCAGCAATGCTAGGAGGGAGCGCTTCGGCCTTTGAGTGTGAGATAAAGAACCTTCAGGCATTGGTGCGTCAACGAAAAGCACTTTAAGAATCCGAGTACGCGGGAGGACAGCCTGTATAAGGCCGGCCATCCGCGCTGTACCGTGCTTATACATTAACTTTCTTAGTAACTCTGTCGCTTCTCAGACAGCGCGCACATACTTTGATCGTCAGAGTTGTGCCGTCAACCTCAGTCTTTACCTTGATGAGGTTAGGCCGCCATACGCGGCGGGTGCGGTGTAAGCTGTGGCTCACCTTATTTCCGGTGATAGTGTGTTTTCCGCAGATATCGCAGGTTCGTGACATAATTTCCCTCCTTAAAATTGTTTGTTTATTTGTTTCAATCCACGCGCTCGCATGAGCGTGGTCAGCACCTTCATTGAAGGTTTTCCCATCGTAACGAAAACCAGCAACTCGTGCAAGCGCTTAGGCATCAACCCATGCGGAACAGTTGACGTTAGAGATACCGCTTGGGTTTTCCGCCCAGAACCTGCGCAAACAGTTCAATGTATATCTTGGCCGGACTAGCGGCGATCTTTGTCAATAGCACTTCCTCAACCTGAAAGAGGCCCACTTCGCTCGACATGTGTATCTCAATGCGTATGGGTTTCTCATCGCCCCTTAAAAGCCGAACATCTTCAATGGAGTTGGCAGAATACTTATGGATATCGCCTACTTTGGGCGCTTCGGCACGCGCCATGGGGATACGCGCACGTCCTTTAGTCATGTCACAGCCATCGGCAATGAGGATTAGGCCGGCTTCTAGGGAATGAATCGTGTGGTTACCCATGTGTCCACTGATACCTTCCAGCGCCAGCGACTGGATCATGACCCGCTTCTGGGTGTCAGTGGCATAAACCTGCTTAAGGATTCGCTCAAGAATCGGGTACGCCATATATACGCTGTGGATTTCATGGTCGTGGCGGCTTACAGTCATGCCTATATCATGGAGAAAGGCGGCAAGGAGAATGGCAATGAGGCTGTCCTCAAAAATGCCGCTCTCCTCTTTTTCCACACTGGTACGGATTCCCGCATTCCGCAAAAGTCCCAGCATGAGCAAGGCGTTCACCGACACAGTACGCATGTGTACTGGCCCGTGGTCATTGTAGCCAAGTCGTACGATAGATACCGTATTGGCGTATTCCTGCATAGCTTGAATCTCATCATCGCCAATGATGATCCACGCCGCTTCCTCGGCCTTGCCGGAAAGCTTTAACTCCCTGATAAGCTCAATGATTCGATTATCGAGACTGTGTTCCTTTTGTGATCGCATAACTCTTTATAACTTACTGGTACATAATAAGATAGGGACGTGGATTGAGTCCCATCACTCGTTGAGGCTCGAATACAGGTCTGTCAACGTTGGAAGTCGTGCTTGAGGGAAGAAATATCTTGAACGCTTTGACCGGTATATTGGTCGCGTTAGCGTTCTCAAGGTAGGTGCCGAGTTTCTGATTGGCGGTTCCCCAGCCATCGGCGCAATGCACAAGGCGTACCCGCTCAAAATTACTTCTAATCCGTTCCCGGTTCTGAATCATCAGCGGCTTAAATTGGTGAATCACGAGCATACGTTCACCAGGGAGATTGTTCTTGATAAGATAATTTTCCATCTCCTGCTGAACCTGATTAACTTCTTCAGCCCGTACAAAGCCGATCTCTTCCATGGGTCGTGTGGTGCGCCATTCAGGGTCCAGCGCCAGATGCACATTCGGATACTGCAGCCAGGGCAAGAGGAATCGTATGGCCTCAAGCGGCGTGTACTTGCCGATCTGGTGGTCAAGAAACACGAGCATATTGTGTTCAAGAGCATAGTTAATGTAGCGCATGACATTCTCGTCTCCCATACGGCCAATCTCTCCAGCAGGCCATACAGTGCCATAGATGAGATAGAATGCTGTACGCACACCCCGACCCCCGTTCACGGCCCGGTACTGCTCGGCATACTCAACCAGTTGCCGATCAACTTCTTCTATGGAGTACCGTCCCAGAATACCCATGAGCCGCGAGTTCGGGTGTCCATAGTACGCGATAATGTCGTTGTTAAGAAGCAGGGAGAAATCTCCGCTCTGAGCCTCGCTCTGTTCGGGAACCCAGTACGGCTTGGCTGCCTCCTGATTTTTGAAGGCTGAAAGAGCGTCGGTCAAAAAGAGAGGGGGGAAAATCCGAGCGCCGATGCTTGGAGCCGCCGTCTTCTCATTTGTTATTGAAGTACCTGGGGTTACCTGAGCATTCATAAGACAAGGAATGACAGGGAATACCAGACAAAACGCTATAATTATTCGTAACATCGTTTTACTATCGACAAAAAAGAGGGGAAAATAAATCCCCGCCGCATCAGGTACAGCGGATCACTGCTATTGCAGCCTTAATTCGCCATGCGACGCTCGTTATTCATCGACCGTAAGAATGTCGTAAGGGTCGTCACCCAGGCGGCGGTGCTGAATGGCCTCCAGCAGGTGAACAGTCTGGATACAATCCGCAGCCTCAAGATCAGCGATGGTTCTGGCAACACGCAGGATACCGTGAAAAGCGCGTCCTGAGAGGCCGAGTTTGGCCGATGCGGTCTGAAAGGCTTTTTTCGCGCTATCACTCAAAATGCAGTGTTTTTCGAGCAGGGCAACCGGCATACGGGCGTTGCGGCGCGTATCACAAGCAGTGTAAGCCATGGTTGCGGTGTTTGCGCCGTGAATGGCGGCCTTGAAACGTTGGCGCTGTATGGCCACGGCCCGTACAACCCGTTCCCGTATACGCACACTTGGTTCTTCGGCGCTGCCGCTCATGCGTGTAAGACCAGGGTTACTCACCGCTACTCGTAGTTCCATGCGGTCAAGTAAGGCCGCACCGAACTTGCGCCAGTAACGGTGAATCTCTTCCGGTGAGCAGAAACAGGAGGCCGCGTTCAGGCTGGCAAGTTCCATCGACTCTTCGGACATAGATGAAGCGGTATGCATACCAAGCCTGCCACAGGGACAGGGATTGGCGGCCAGAAGCAATTGAAACTCAGCTGGCAGGCGAACCGGCCCTTCGGCGCGGGAAATGCTGATAACCCGATCCTCAAGCGGTTCACGCAACGCCTGAAGCACATTAGCGCGGAACTCCGGCGCCTCGTCCAGAAAAAGTACGCCAAAGTGCGCGAGGCTTATCTCTCCAGGCCGCACGTTCTTGCCGCCGCCAAGTATACCCTCGACGCTGGCCGAATGATGGGGCGAGCGGAACGGCGGGCGCGTGATGAGACACGAAGGGTTGCCGCCCAACTGACCCGCAAGACTGTACAGCCGCGTTACTTCCACAGACTCCGCTGTTGAAAGCTCAGCCATGATAGACGGCATACGCCGTGCCAGCATCGTCTTACCGGCCCCAGGCGGGCCAAACACGAGAAGATTGTGTCCACCCGCAGCCGCAATCTCCAGCGCCCGCTTGTAACGACCCTGGGCGCGAACCTCAGAAAAATCGCCAATATACGGCGCGTTCTTCTCCGCCGTAGTTATGCCAGCCCCTTGCGTTAGCGGCAGAGAACCGGTCTCGGCACGGACCACCAGTGCGTGTACCGCTTCCCGTAGTGTAGACACCGCGCTGACATTGCCGGCGGCAAGAATGGCCGCTTCCCGTTCATTTTCTTGCGGTATAATAAAATCCTGAATCCCTGCTTGCAGACCAGCCACTGTCGCGGCCAATACCCCGCGTACAGGCCGCAGCGCGCCGGAAAGTTCCAGTTCCCCCATAACGATAAGGTCTTCAGCGGACGGAGCCAGCTTTGCGGCGGCAAGCACCGCAAGCGCGATGGGCAGATCAAGGTACGCGCCGTCTTTCCTCACGCCCGCAGGCGCAAGGTTGATGAGAATACGGTCAGGCGGAAAGGTATAGCCGGAGTTGCGGAATGCCGCCATCACCCGCTCCTTGGCCTCCCGCACCGCGCCCTCGGCAAGGCCGGTGATGTCTATCCCCGGTATGCCCCGCCGTATATCCGCCTCAATCCGAATGATAATCCCGTCCGCGCCAAACGGCACATAAGAAAGTACATGCATCACAACACCTCACCTTCTTGTATTGCGCGAAAAGCAGCCTTTGCTTTAGTATGACAAGCTATGCAATACAGAATAGACAAGAAATCAGGGAACAAACTCTCAATACTGGGACTCGGCTGTATGCGTTTCCCCCAAAACCTCGGCGCTATTGACATGAAGAAGAGTGAAGCGCTGGTCATGAAGGCGATCGATAACGGGGTGAACTATTTTGATACCGCCTACATATACCCCGGAAGCGAGGAAGCCTTGGGTACGATTCTTGACAAAAACCACGTGCGGGATAAGGTCTTCATTGCCACAAAACTGCCGCTGCTATTCGTCAAGGGTCAGGCGGACTTTGACAAGTTCTTCGATAAAGAACTGGAACGCCTGCGAACTTCCTCCATCGACTACTATCTGATGCACATGATTACTGACAATGCTTTATGGCAGCAGCTCAAAACCTGGGGAATTGAGGAATGGATCGCGGAACAGAAGAAACAAGGCCGTATCAGGCAGGCGGGCTTTTCGTTTCATGGCAGCGTGAATGAGTTCCTCAACGTCCTTGACGCATACGACTGGGACTTTTGTCAGATTCAGTACAACTATTCCAACCCAAGGTTTCAGGCCGGCGTTACCGGTCTGAAAAAGGCCGCTGAACGAATGCCGGTTATCATCATGGAACCCCTGCTGGGGGGAAAGTTAGCAAACGGCCTTCCCCCTGAAGCGGTCAGTATCTTCAAAAAGGCAAATCCAGCCCTTTCACCGGCGGCCTGGGGCTTGCGCTGGGTCTGGGATCAGGCTGAAGCGACTGTAGTGCTGTCCGGCATGAGCGAGCAAAGTCAGCTTGAGGAAAACCTCGCTCTGGCAGATAAGGCCGCCGCCAATATGTTGAACGCGACCGAGCGTGAAACCTACCAGCAGGTGCTTGCGGTATTCAACGCTTCTTACAAGATACACTGTACTGGCTGCGCCTACTGTATGCCCTGTCCCCGCAACGTCAACATTCCAGCGTGTTTTGCCGCCTATAACACCTCGTTCTCCATGGGCTTTGTAAGCGGAATGCAGCAGTATACAACCAGCACCTCCGTAACCTCGTCGCGCCGCAGCGGAGCCGGCCTCTGTATTAAGTGCGGCAAGTGCGAAAGCCACTGCCCCCAACACCTTCCCATCAGACAGCATCTCGCAATGGTATACAAGCGCATGGAGCCGGTTTGGTTCCGCTTTGCCGTCACGGTCGCTCGCGCATTTTTGGGGAAAGACAAGAGAGTTACCAGCGGATAGCGCATGGAGCGTGCTTCCCCTTTATAAACAATGCGCTGGAATCTAAGGCGCGGTCCCTATCCCCATCGCTACACCTTCCGAGAGTCAGCGGATACTCTCTGAGCATCAATGGATACTCTCCGAGAGTCAGCGGATACTCTCTGAGCATCAATGGA
Organism: Treponema sp.; assembly: GCA_031266875.1. Lineage (GTDB taxonomy): Bacteria > Spirochaetota > Spirochaetia > Treponematales > Breznakiellaceae > JAIRMT01. Next base: position 29,562 of record JAISAE010000032.1, on the reverse strand, counting down.
TACTCTCTGAGTGTCAGTAGATACTCTCTGAGCGTCTTAGAAGACTGAAAAAGCGTCTCTGCCGAGTCTCAGGGAATCTACGGCTATGCTCAGGGAGTGTTCGACGGGAAGGGCTTAGTCCGTTTCGGTTTTGGTACATCGTCACCCCACGTTTTGCCGCCGGGGAAGCGGGGTTTCAGGTTTTCGCGGACAGCCTTTGCGCCGGGGATGTCCTGTTTCACGCTTCTTGTGCCGGATGTATGGATGCTGCATTGGTTGGCTCAGGCTGGACGCGCCTGTTTCACGCTCTTTGTGCTGTCAAGCCAGACGCGCCTGTTTTGCGCTTCTTGTGCCGGATGTATGGATGCTGTATTGGTCGGCTCAAGCCAGACGCGCCTGTTTTGCGCTTCTTGTGCCGGATGTATGGAAGCCGCTCTATTGATATAAACAAGACGCAATAAGCTTGATCAACAATGTTCTCTCAGATGAAATAATATAAGAACAAGAGGTAACACTATGTTTAATTTTACAGACAAGAAAACAGCGATCCGGCAGGAGCGTCTGCCAGACCCGTTCCTGAAACCAGATGGAGCGCGGGTGGCGTCGGCGGCAGAATGGGAGGAGCAGCGAGTTTATCTCAAGGAAATGCTCGCCCATTACCTTTATGGTCATACCCCGCCGGAATCGGGCGGCGCGACCGGCACTGTTATCAGGTGTCAGAGACCCACGCGGCAGACAGCTTTCCGAGGTGTCAGAGACCCACGCGGCAGGCGGCGCTTCAAGGTGTCAGAGACCCACGAGGCGAACAGCTTTCAAGACCCACGCGGCAGGCAGCGCTTCAAGGTGTCAGAGACCCACGAGGCGAGCAGCTTTCGAGACCCAAACGGCAGGCATCGCTTCAAGGTGTCAGAGACCCACGAGGCAGGCGGCCTTCGAGACCCACGCAGCGGGCAGTGCTTCAAAGTGTCAGAGACCCACGCAGCGGACAGCACTTCAAGGTGTCAGAGACCTAAACGGCAGACAGCTTTCCGAGGTGTCAGAGACCCAAACGGCGGGCAGCACTTCAAGGTGTCAGAGACCCACGCAGCGAGCAGCCTTCAAGACCCACGCGGCAGGCGGCGCTTCAAGGTGTCAGAGACCCACGCAGCGGGCAGCTTTCAAGACCCACGCGGCAGGCATCGCTTCAAGGTGTCAGAGACCCACGCGGCGGGCAGCCTTCCAAGCAGGAAGTCTATGGGTAACAATGGCGCGATTAAGGAAACCGTGCGTATCACTTGTGGCGCTTACAACGCAATCAGTTTTGACGCGGTGATCATACGACCGGCGCGGCAAGGGCGTTTTCCCGTGTTTGTGTGGAATCAGTTCGCGGATATGCTGCCCTGTCCTGTTGAGGAGGAGGTGATCCGGCGCGGTTACGCGATAGCGATGTTTAACCGGAACCAGCTTGCGCCGGACATCATGGGCTGTGAACATCTGACCGGGCAGTGTGTTGAAACATATCCAGACAGCGATTGGCGAGCAATGGCGATCTGGGGTTGGGGCGCGAGCCGCCTCGTTGATTATCTGCTCACGACAGATTACGCGGACCCGGACAGGCTGATAACGACCGGCCATTCGCGGGGAGGGAAGGCGGCGCTCTGCTCGGCAATATACGACGAGCGGTTTGCGTTATGCGCGGCGGCTGGTTCCGGCTGCGGCGGGGCCGCGAGCCTGCGTTTCATGGGAACGCGACTTGGTCCCGGAGGCGCGTGCGAAAGCCTGGGCGACATCACCAAAAAAAGCAGGTACTGGTACTGGTTCTCCGATGTGTGCGCGGATTACGGCAACCATGAAAAAAGATCAACGCTTATGGATGAGGCATTACTGCCTTTCGACCTACACTTTGTCCGTGCGCTTATTGCGCCGCGTCCACTCATAAGCGTTGACGGGCTTGACGATGTGTGGTCGAACCCCTACGGCATCACCCTTTCGTGGGCGGCGTCGGAGCCGGTGTATCAGTTTCTGGGCGCGGCGGGTAAGAACGCGCTGTTTGTCCGTGAAGGCGGACACGCCTATAGCGCGGCGGACTGGCTGGCTGTGCTGAACTTCTGCGACAACATGCTTTTGGGTAAAAACGAAGCGCCGTTGTACAAGGCCGAAGGCGCGGAACAGCTTTGCCTTGACGGACTTGTATAAGGCAGCGGTTCATAATTCGTTGTTGACGAGGGGAAGAAAGTCGTTCATTCTGTGATTAGCACTTCGCATAAGGAGAAATGATGGAAAATCAGTACCGTACATGGCTGGGGGAAAAACAGGGGCGGCTTGCGGTCAGCGCGTTTGCGGAAAAGGGCTGGACCAGCTATTACGCTGAAACGCTGAATGAGGCAAAGACTCTTCTCTTTGAGACAATCTTACCCACCGGCGTCTCTGTTGGCCTTGGGGGAAGTGAAACGCTCGCTGCTATGGATATACTTCCTGTTTTACGGAACGGGCAGTACAAACTCTACGACCGCTACAACTGCGCGGATCATTTTGAGATGTGCCGCGACAGTCTTATGGCGGATTATTTTCTGAGTGGGGCGAATGCTTTAACCATGGGCGGGGAAATGGTTAATATAGACTGTTCGGGCAGCCGCGTGGCTGCTATGGCTTATGGGCCTCGCCGCGTTATTGTGGTGGCTGGGGTGAATAAACTGGTGAACAGCCTGGAAGAAGCCATAGCGCGTGTTCACGCTGTCGCGCCCATGAACTGCCGCCGGAATAATCACAAAACTCCCTGCGCGGAAACTGGCGTATGCACGGACTGTAATATACCCAAACGGATGTGTAATCAATTACTTATCACATATAATGCCCAGAAGTTTTCCGGCAAATACACCCTGCTCCTCATTAATGAGACCCTGGGGTTTTAGGAGGCAAACATGGCTGAAGTACATTTCAGGCTTGACGGGAAAGTCGCGCTGGTAACGGGCGCAGCTTATGGAATCGGGTACGCGATGGCGAAGGCGCTCGCAAAGGCCGGCGCGAAGGTTGCGTTTAATTGCCGCAGTCAGCAGCACATGGACGAGGCGTTAAAGAACTACGAGGCTGATGGTATAAGCGCCTGCGGCTTCATCGCGGATCTTACGGATGAGGCGCAGGTAACAAAACTGGTCGCTGATATAAAGGCCGGACTCGGCGTCATTGATATACTCGTGAATAACGCGGGTATCATCAAAAGAATTCCCATGACTGAGATGAGTAAGGCTGATTTTGCGCAGGTTATTGATATTGATTTGGTCGCGCCTTTTGTGCTGGCCAAAGCACTTATCCCTGATATGATTGCCCAGGGCGGCGGCAAGATTATCAATGTCTGCTCAATGATGTCTGAACTGGGGCGCGAAACCGTGAGCGCCTACGCCGCGGCAAAAGGCGGCTTGAAAATGCTTACGCGCAATATCGCGTCAGAATACGGCGCGTATAACATTCAGTGTAACGGCATAGGCCCTGGTTATATTGCCACGCCGCAGACCGCGCCCTTACGTGAAAAACAGGCCGATGGATCGCGGCACCCGTTTGATTCGTTTATCATAGCGAAAACGCCGATGGCGCGCTGGGGAACGCCGGAAGACCTCGAAGGCCCGGTGGTGTTTCTCGCGTCAAGCGCGTCTGATTTTGTCAACGGCCATGTGCTGTATGTTGATGGTGGCATACTCGCGTATATTGGCAAGCAGCCTAAGTGAACTTGTAGTAATGAGTTGTCAGCGGTAGAAAGTGGTAACTAAGGACCGGCTGCTAACAACGTAAAAGGAGTGATTATGAAACTGGAACTGCGTTATTCAGAACATCCCGCCGACATGAAAAAGTATGACACGGCGACGATGCGGGAACATTATCTTTTTGATAAGGTGTTCGTCAAAGGTGAGATAAGCCTCTGTTATACCCATGTGGATCGCGTTGTATTTGGCGGCGCGTATCCCTGCGGCAAACAGCTCAGGCTTGAAGGCGGCAAGGATTTTGGCAGCGATATGTTTCTTGACCGCCGTGAGCTTGGCGTTATTTGTATTGCGGGCAGCGGTTCGGTCGAAATCGACGGCGTGAACTACCCGATGAAAAAAGGCGACGGCTTGTATGTTGGTAAAGGCGCGAAGGATGTTGTTTTTTCAGGTGATTTTGCCAAGTTTTATATGGCAAGCGCCCCGGCGCATACTGCCTATCCTACTGTCTTTATTCCCATTGAAAAGGCGAATCCGCGCAAGCTCGGCGCGGCTGCGACGGTAAATGTGCGCACAATCTATCAGTACGTGCATCCTGCTGTGTGTCAAAGCTGTCAGCTTGTTATGGGCATGACGGTTCTGGAACCCGGTTCGGTATGGAATACCATGCCCTGTCATACGCACGAGCGCCGCATGGAGGTGTATTTTTATTTTGATATACCCGACGACGCTGTTGTATTTCATATGCATGGACAGCCGGCTGAGACGCGGCACATTGTCATGCGTAACGAACAGTCGATTATATCGCCGTCATGGTCGATTCACTCCGGCGTGGGAACCGCCGCCTATACCTTTATCTGGGCTATGGCTGGCGAGAACCAGACCTTTGACGACATGGATAATGTCGCAATGGACGCGATACAATAGGTTTCACCATGGAGGCCGCCGTCCGCACGGCCTGCAGCCCCGCACAGCGCGGGGCTGCGCCTCTCTGCGGACACCAGCAGATGACGCGAATAAACGGCTTTTCTGTTTTGATAACCTTATTGATTGGCTTAGTATTATTAAGATGTATGAGAGTAATAACAATGGGTATCCAAAAGACATTATATCTTATGTCAAATTATATGCTTTAATTTCTATGTTAACTATATCATGTCATCCATTAGGCGATAATGATACATTTGTACTTATCGAGTGTCCTGGTACTATTGCGAAAAAGGCTTTATCTTATGCGATAGAGTATTCACATAAAGATACACAGTATGAATATGGTGGCCAAGATTATTTAAGAGCGATAAAAATTGATTGTTCGGGTTTGGTGGTAAATTGTTATATGTATGCGATAGTAAATACCGAATATTTCCTGCCATTTACCGATGCTGCTGTTATTGATTTTTATAAAAAATGGACAGTTAAAACTAATATTCCAAGACCCGGTGATTTAATATTTATGGGTGATAATGAGAATATGCCTACTCACATAAGTATATGTGTTAAAATTAACGATAATAATATCTATTTCATAGATTCTACATTCAAACCAGAAGAAGGAATTGATGGTGTCTCCGAAAGATTTTACCGTAAAGACGACCCAAGATTTCTATCATTTGGGGTCTTGTTGCTAGGAATAAAGTACAGCTCTTCATCTCTTAATCTGTCCTTACCCGTAAGAATAAGACACACGCGAGGACAAGACTTTTACATGCGAGGATAAGCCGCTGATAGGCGAGGCTACGACTCTGGCACGCGGGGATAAGAGCTTCACCCGCAGGGGTGCGCTATTCTGCTTGTGCTTGGGTGTTGTGGTATCCGCAGGGCTGAAGCGCAGCGGGAGGCTTCCCGCTGTCAACACGTTAAGCAGCTTGTTCCCATGCCTAGGCGGCTCTTAACAGTTTGATGTGCGATTGTGCTGTATCAGGACTGTCCGTCATCCTAGTTCCCGATATGAGTAAGCAATACCACAACTTATGCCTAAACAATACCGAAACTAAGAGAATCTACACGCTAGCTATATAAGGAGATTTTGCGATGATTGACTTACACCGACCCGCTTCCCATCCCTTGTCAGGGTGGATGAACGATCCCAACGGGCCACTGTGGTTTAACGGCTGGTACCACATATTCTACCGGCACAAGCCTTTTGGAGACACCTGGGCCGACATGCACTGGGGCCATGCCCGCAGCCGCGATCTGGTGAACTGGGAACATCTGCCAATCGCCCTTGCCCCTGCAAACGAGCTGGGAGAAACCCACTGTTTCTCCGGCTGCGCGGTGTTGAACAATGGCGTTCCTGCTATTGTATACACCAGCGTCGGCGGGGGTGAGCGGAGCGCCCACAACGGCGCGGAGCAATGGCCGGCTGACAGCGATGACAACATACTTACCTGGAAGAAGAAGCCTGCTCTCGCATTGACTAACGCCATTCATACCAGGTCTGGCTTGGAGAACCGGTTCTTGAATGGCGAGTCCACTTCATCCGGCAGGAGAACAAAGAGGCAGCATCTGGTCAAGCAAAAAGTGTTTGTGATTTTGCTTGCTAAAGCTAGTGTAAAGATGGATAATCGTTTTTGTAAGACCGAATGTATATTAACAAGCCCTGTTAATGGGTAAGGAGATTATTATGTTACGAAGTATATCTATAAGAACTCGCATGATTGCGATTATCAGCATCTTACTGCTCTCAATCGTCGGGCTTATCATCACGGTGTTCTTAACCGCTCAGCCGCTTAGTCTTTTAAGCGGCTGTATCATGGTCCTGCTGGCCTTGATTCTGATAGCTCTTAGTATCGCCACGGTACAGTCTGTCAATCAGGCTCTGGAGGAGACGGTACAGGCGGCTGAACAACTGGCTTCCAGTTCCACCAGTAATCTGAACATCAAGCTTTCGGTTTCAGGGAACGATGAGCTTACAGCGTTACAGAAGGCTCTTCTGCGTATAGCGGAGAATCTCAAAGCCGAATCTGCGAGCAGGTCCCAGACTAAGGAGGCTAAGACTCTGTCCGTGTCATCCCGGAACGTTACCGACAAGCTCGCAGAGCTTTCAGCACAGATTGGAAAGGCTACTCAGGAGCTTCAGAAGCGCATAAGCAGTATCATGGAACGCGCTACAGAGGTAAAGAGCGGGGGTAATACCCAGACCGACCGGATCAATGTCATAAAGACATCTATGAAGCAGCGTGCCGATGGCATACTGCACATTGCCCAAAGCGCGGAAATGGTGACGCAACGATCCAGAGAGTCGGATCAGCAAGTTGAAAGCGGTATACGCCTGGCCCAGGAGTCGGGTAAAGCGATGCATGATTTGTACAATTTTACAGAAAGGCTCACCGGAAACATTAATAATCTGGGAGAGCAGTCAAATAAGATCGGGGATATTATGAAGGTCATCACTGGTATTGCCGATCAAATCAACCTGCTGGCGATGAATGCTTCTATTGAAGCTGCCCATGCCGGCGGAGAAGCTGGACGAGGTTTTGCGGTAGTGGCTGGGGAAGTGCGTAAACTGGCGGAAAAGACCCGGGTTGCCGCACGGGATGTGGAGAGCAACATAAAAGATATGCAGAGTCTTGCCCATGCTAACATTACAAGTATGGACAAAGTGGTAAGTTCCATAGCTCAGGTGACGGAGTTGTCTGAAAAAACAGCGGCCTCCCTGACTACAGCCGGGACATGGGTTAAAGAGACCATGCTCCATGTACAATCCATCGCAGAGGCGGTAGAGGAACAGTCGAATTCCAGTAAAGAGGCGACAAGCCTCGTGAATGAGGTAAGCGGTATTGCGGTGGATAACGTCAAACTGGCGACTCAAGTTGACGAAGACTTGCGTGTTTTGATCGGTAAGTCAGAGGAGCTTTTGAAACTGGTATCTCGTTTGCAGGCATAAGGGTTTCTCCTATAGAGCCTGTGCGCTTTGGTCGTTTCAACAAGCTCAGAGGATCTGAGAGTACGGTGGGTGAGCGTGGTATGTTGCTACCAATGTCGAACCCACCGCGTTTTTTAGGCTGCTGGTTTCACCTCTGAAGGCAAAAGCCACTTAAGAAAAATCTGTACCCACTCGTCCCAAAACTTCCAGTTATGAACACCAGGGGCTTCGTGGAATTCGTAGCTGAACTGGGGGTGCTTCCTGAACCATGCGGCTGTCTCGGTTGCGTTGGCATAAAGAAAATCCTCTGTGCCGCAACAGTGAAAGATTCTCGGCAGGGGCGTTCCTGATGTGATAGCAGCCTCTGCTTTGGCAAAGCAGTCGTATGCGGGATCCCCAAGCAGTTGAGCGCGGTCTTCAACGCCGTATACAGCCAGATCACGAGACGCCTTGCCGGATGTGCGCGGGTTTATCACTGTACGGTTTCCCAGCCTCATATTGAAATTCCCAGCGGAGAAACAGCCAATGGCAGAATACACGTCAGGTCTGCCAAGACCCAGAGTAAGCGCCCCGTTGCCACCCATCGAAAGGCCAGCAACATAGTTGTCTTCCCGTTTGGACGAAATCGGGAAAAACTCACCCATGAGAACAGGAAGCTCTTCGGTGAAAAAGTCGAAGTAACGCGGGCCGTGTACCATGTTGATATAGGAACTCAGGTGCGCCGCAGGCATGACCACAGCAAGGCCCATTGAACTTACATAGCGTTCAATGGAGGTAAAACGCGACCAGATCGTGTGGTCGTCGCCTGCGCCATGCAAGAGCCACAGTACCGGATACGCTACAGTGGATGCTGTAGCGCCTTCAACGCCAACGCCAGCCCCACACTGAGGGATAATCACATTGGCCTGACAATTCATCCCCAATACCTCAGAAGAGAAATCTACTTCCATGAAAGCCATCAGCACACCTCCTTATTAGCCGCGAGAGGGAGCCACTTGATCACGCGCTGAATGTTCCGGTCCCAATAGTCCCATTCGTGCGCACCCGCTTCCTCGTGATAAGTGAGGTCAATGCGGTCTTTGAAACGATCCCGGAACGCGACATTAACGTTATACAAAAAATCTTCAGTTCCACAGGTCTGGTAGAAACGGGGCTGTGTTTTGCCGGAAGCGATGAGTTCTTCCATTTTATAGTGGATGTCATTAACACTACCCCGCATTTCGTCCTCATCGCCGAAGATGTTGAACCAAGCGCCCTCATTGTCCTTGTTATCACTCCGGTACGCCCACAGCGGGTCTGTGAGACCGGAGAGGCTGGCCACTGCGCTGAAACGCTCCGGGCAGTTGATGCCGAGCTTTAACGCGCCAAAGCCGCCCATCGAAAGGCCGGCGACAAAGGTATCTTCCCGCCTTGTAGAAAGGCGGGGAAAAAACTCATGGACAAGCCTGGGCAGTTCTTTGCTAAAAAATTGCCAAAAGTCGTAACCATACTTCATGTCTGTATAAAAACCGAGGTCAGTACCGGGCATGATGACCGCGAGTCCTTTTTCCAGCGCGTAGCGTTCAATGGACGTGCGCCGTTGCCAGCCGGTGTGATCATCGCTCCAGCCGTGGAGCAGATACAGCACGGGAATATGCCTGTCTCTTTCTCCGGCCTGATCCCCGTTCCTAGTGGCGCGTTGGGGCAGAATCACATCAATGGTTCTCTGCATTCCCAGGGCGTCTGAATAAAAATGAGCGTGAATAAACGCCATGTTTCCTCCTCTTCTTAAAGTAAAAAGGTCTGCTGATTTCAGCAAGTCCCATAGAACCGCTGTCAGGCGTTCCTTGCGCCTAGTTTTTTACGGGCGGTTCCGGGTATGCTATCAGGCGTTATGGCTCCGCTGTTAAAAAAAACTGGTCTTCTTGTCATCTTGGCGATTACGCTTACCCTGTTCAATTCCTGCTCCAAACTTCTGGGCTGGGGGGTTCTGTTATGGGCGTCGGAAGAACCAGCGATTCCTTCAGGAACCGTACTGCCGGTGTATATTAAGTCGAACCTCAACAAAACATGGGTCGCCGGCATCCCTGAACAGTACCGCAGCGCCGAATCTGACATGGACAAGTTTGAGATTCCGCTGCCCATGCTGGAACTGGTAGGCTCGCGGACAGCCGCTGATAAACGCGCTGATGAGTTCGCAAGCATGGCGCGAGTCTATGCCGAAACATTGCAGGACGGGCTTCCGATCAGGCAGAGTCCTGACAATGTGGCGCGGCGGGTATACCGGCTCAAAATGGGTGAAATCGTTAAGCCCCTGGCCAAAGTTGAGGGGCAAGCGCCCATCAGCGCCACTGGAGAATCACTCGCCGGTGAATGGTATCAGGTGATGACTGAGGATGGAACCACTGGTTACTGTTTTTCACTCCGTCTGCGGCTGTTTGAGCATACTGGCGGGCCGCTTTCAGTGGCAAGAAATGAAGACGACGAAGACGACCCTGACCTTGACCGCCTGCTCCTGCATACCTGGTCCCCAGAGTCTTACTCAATCATGGTGAATTCAAAGCGGATAGACATTGAGAAGCTTGCGAAGCATTGGGAGTTTATGCCGGGCATTGATACTGGAATTGCCCGTATATACCTGCCCCAGGTGGATAAGCGTTTTTCTTATACCGGCATTCGCGCCGAAGGAGCGCGGACGTGGCGTTTTGAGGGCAGCCGTCTCCGCATGAGCCTGCGCTCAGATACCACGCTCGCGGTACAGTATTACGATGACGGCGGGGCCTTGAAAACAGAGCTGTTTGTAGCCCTTGCCTCTGATATAGATGACCTTATTATGCAGGAACTGGCCCGTCAGGACGAGCTGTTTTATAACCTGTACAACACCGGACCAATGTTCAGTAGTACCAACTATGGCCGGCTTGCGTTTTCTGACGATGGACGTTTCACGTGGTCAGGCTACCGGCTTCTGACACCACAGGTGATCAGCGCCCTAGCTTTAGGAACCGGTACTATCAACATGGGTGTCTTTCTGGGATCGGCTATGTCGAGTTTGTATGATGGCGCTTTTGCCTTTAACTTTGAGGAAACAGGAGACAGAACCAGAGCAGTGTACTTTATGTATACGCTTGAAAGCCAGGGTATGCGCATTGAGTATGTGCCGCCAAGCAGTATGGACGGGCTTGTTGTTGCGCGGCGAGCCAGCTCGCCTACCGTGATCTACTTCTTCAAGACAGCCACTCTCGAACAGCCCTCAATAGACCTGCCGCCATCAGACCTGCCTTATGGACAGACCCCATCCGCTGATACGCCGCTGCTTTATGAACTGCCGTCAATAGATGTGCCGTTGCTGGATGTACCAGCGCCTGAACAGCAGCTTGATGAACCGTGGCTCAATCAGCCGCCGCTTGATGAACCTGTATTTGACTTCAACCCCCGCGCATTAACGCCGGAGGATACGCTGCCAAATGATTTCCTTTTTGATTTAAGAGATTTTTAAACTATGGCTTTTGTTCAATGTACCAAAGTATCCCTCGCGTTTGGGGATCGAGACTTGCTCAAGGAGGTGAACCTCAACCTTGCCACTGGTTCCAGAGCGGCCTTGACCGGCGCGAATGGCTCAGGCAAAACAACGCTCATGCAGGTCATCGCCGGTAAACGCGCCGCTGATTCCGGGGACCAGGCTGTTGAAAAAGGCTGCCGCGTGTCCTACCTCCCTCAGTCCGGCATTGTTCACCAGGGCAAAACCCTGCGCGACGAGGCAGAGACCGCCTACGCGGAGGTATACGCCCTGCTTGCGCGGCTTGACGATATAGGCGGACAACTGCAGAACGCCGATGAGCGCCGCGCCGTGCCGCTGCTTGAGGAATACCACCGGCTTGAAGAGCGCGTGGAACATTCCGGCTATTACACGCGGGAGCAAAGCGTCAGCATGGTGCTTACCGGCTTGGGCTTTTCAACCCAGGACTTTCAGCGGCCTACTGAGGAGTTTTCAGGCGGCTGGCAGATGCGAATCGCCCTTGCCAAAACACTGCTTGAAAAACCTGACATACTTCTGCTTGATGAGCCGACCAACTACCTTGATATTGAGGCAAGAGCGTGGCTTGAAGACTGGCTCCGCTCGTTCAGCGGCGGCTATCTGCTCGTGTCCCACGACCGCTACTTCCTTGACGTCTGCGTTAGCGAGGTCTACGAGCTTTTTCAGGGCAACCTCAAACGCTACGTTGGAAACTACACCGCGTATCAACAGGTGCGTCAGGTCGAAATCGAAAGCCTGATGAAGCGTTACGCTGAACAGCAGGAAGAGATCGCCAAGTCCGAAGACCTGATTCGCCGCTTCCGGTATAAGGCGACTAAGGCCGCTATGGTGCAAGAACGCATAAAACGCCTTGAGAAAATGGAGCGCATCCAGATACCCGAATCCCTCAAGAAGATCAGTATCAGCTTCCCGCCGCCGCCCCACGCAGGCCGAATCGCCCTTACCCTGGAGAACGTCGGAAAAAGCTACGGCGACCGCCGCGTACTAGCAGGCCTCGACCTCACGCTTGAAAGCAGCGAAAAGCTGGTAGTGGTGGGCAGAAACGGCGCGGGTAAAACCACGCTCCTGCGCATACTTGCCGCTATCGACACCAACCACCACGGCGCCGTGCGCTACGGCGCTGGCATTGCAGCCGGCTACTTCTCCCAGGACGCGGCTGAGACCATTACCGGCGCGGAATCAGTGCTGGATTTCATGGAAGCCGGCGCGCCAACTTCGCTCATACCCCGCATACGGGATATGCTGGGCGCGTTCCTGTTTCGGGGCGACGATGTGTACAAGAGCCTGTCCGTGCTTTCAGGCGGGGAAAAGAGCCGCCTCGCGCTTTTGAAAATGCTCCTCAAACCCATGAACCTCCTTATCCTCGACGAACCCACCAACCACCTCGACCTTCAATCCAAAGACATCTTGCTTGACACCCTCCGCGCCTATACCGGAACCATTGTCTTTGTGTCTCACGACCGCGCCTTTATGGAGGCGCTTTCCACCAAAACCCTAGAGCTTTCCCCCTGTGGCCCGCGCCTTTTTTACGGCAACTACGCCTACTATCTGGATCGCGTGGCAGCGCCAAGCGCAGCCGCGCCAAGCGCCAAAGCGCCAGCCCCCGCCAGCCCCAGCGCCCAAACAGCGCGGAGCACCGCGGCGGAACGGGAAGCTGGAAAACAGCGGCAGACCGCGCTAAAGCGCCTTGAGCGCCAGGAGGCGGACATCCTCGCCCGCATTGAGGAACTGGAAACCGAAAAGGCGCGGCTTGAAACAGAGCTTGCGCGGCCACATGTATACTCAAACAGGGAAAAGGCCAGAGCAGTGAAGGCTCGCCTTGACGAAACCGCCGCACGCCTTGAAGCGAAAACCACTGAGTGGGAAGCGAAAACCGCTGAACTGGAAACAGCGCGAAACAGCGCCTGAAGCCCTGCTTACACCGCCACCTGCGGTTCCCTGTGATGGGAAAGTCATTGCGCGGCAGCCTGCCTTCGCAGGCAGCGCCGCTTCTCTGTCAGATAGGGTTAAAACGTGATTACTTTCGGCGGATCAGTGAAAGAGCTAATAGTTGCTGTGGCGTCTTTGAGGTAAAAAACTTGTGTGTTGCCATCGTCAGCCCGGTACATGGCTTTTAATGACGGGTAAGCGTCCAGCATCTGCTGCCGGGCTTCCAGCCGGTCATCCTCCACCGCCGTCGCTTCTATGCGTATCCAGCTGCCGTCCACCATCGCGCATATCTCAATATGCGGATTGGCCGCTATGTGCTTAGATACTTTTTTAACCTTGCCGGTCTGAAAGTAGAGCTTGTTCTCAAACATCAGCGCCGTGCCAAAAGGACGAACACGGGGCCTGTCTCCATCAACCGTGGCGAGATAGTACGTTCCGCACTTTTTCAAAAATTCATAGACTTCTTGCATATAGGTTCTCCTGTAAAAATTATGAACATGATATAGGCTAATGAACTAACAGTCAATCACGCCCAGTCTCCACACGCCCGGTGCCAGAGACCTCAACACGCGCTCAGTTCCACGTAAAAAACTTGACTCTTCAAAAAACCTTGCTACTATTGTAACTATCTTACTATCAAGGAGGCCTTATGAAAAAGGTCGTTGCGCTCTTAATGATAATGGCGATGTACTCAACAACGATGTTCGCCGATCCATTGCCGGTTACTGGTGATGGACTCGTGTACACAGGCAGTTCGCCACCAGAACAAGACCCGTCTCAGCTCATACTGCGGATTGATAATGTGTTTTCTTTTTATGATTATCAATCGTTTGATGGAACATCCTTAAAGTACAAGGACGTTACATCCTTGGTAAAAACCATTCCTGAAAACCAGCCCCTGTTGAGCAGAATAACCGGTGTTCGTATAGCAAACTGGTCTTTTGCGGCGGTGCTATTCGCCTCAGCTATAACCGCGTGGACATATTCCTTTGTCCCTGATTTACCTCACGCTGAAACCATGTTTAACGTCGCTCTTCTTACCGGAATGTTCGCGCTCCTGGGCGAAATGATTACGTATCAATGGCACGAAGACCTGTTCCAACGCGCTGTTGATAACTACAACCTGTCTATCATGGGGATTCCGGTTCCCACGAAAAAATGATAGGAATTGATATAAGCGTAGGGGCATAGGATAAAACCCCGCGCCTCTCAACACCGGCTATATGCCGAAACACCAAACTAAGGAGAGATGATGAAACGTTCGTTATTTTTAATCAGCGCGCTTTGTATTATGTGCGTTGGGCTTTACGCGGAGGACGAGCCGCCGCAAACCAATCCGGCCTTTCCCATGCTGCCGCCTCTGGTTTTTGACATTACCAACCAAGGCGACTTCTTGAGTATGAGAAACTTCCTTCTGCTCGACGGAACATACTTGAATTACACGGACATGAGGGAGCGGCTTCTCGCCATTCCCGGTAATGAAACATACCTGAACCGCGCCAAAGGCTTTGAGATTGGCAGCGTTGTCAGCTTGGGCGTTGGAGCGGCTGGCGCTATCGCGTATCTTGTCTTTGCGCTCATCCCGGATATGCCTAATCAGGACATACTTAAATTTTCAGCTTGGTCAGGACTTGTATTGGGAATATGCGGAAGTGCTGTCAGTTTTACCTACAGCTATGCAAATCTGCGCGAGGCCACACGAAACTACAACTTGTCCATCATGGGGATACCGGTTCCTACGAAAAAGTGATCGGAATTGATATAAGCTGAGAGGCACAGGATAGAACCCCGCGCCTCTCAACACCGGCTATATGCCGAAACACCAAACTAAGGAGAGATGATGAAACGTTCATTGTGTTTAATCAGCGCGTTTTGCGTTATGTGTGTTGGGCTTTACGCGGAGGACGAGCCGCCGCAAACCAATCCGGCCTTTCCCATGCTGCCGCCTCTGGTTTTTGACATTACCAACACAGTACACCTCTTGAATATGGGCAACTTCCTTCTGCTCGATGGAACATACTTGAATTACGCGGACATGAAGGAGCGGCTTCTCGCCATCCCTGGTAATGAAACATACCTGAACCGCGCCAAAGGCTTTGAGATTGGGGGCTTTGTCAGCTTCGGCGTTGGAATAGCCGGCGCCATCGCGTATGTTGTCTTTGGGAGTATCCCAGATATGCCTAATCAGGACATACTTGAAACGGCGATGTTTAGCACGTACATACTTGGATTTACAGGAAGCATTGTTAGTTTTACCTACAGCTCTAGAAACCTGTATGAGGCCACAAGAAACTACAACCTGTCCGTCATGGGGATACCGGTTCCCGCAAAGCACTGAACATTCCGCTGCTTTGCGCCTTCTCCTTCCCTCAATTGCCTTACCATTGGGGGAAGCCCCGAACCGCTTGAACAAGCAAAGCCAAAACAATGTACACGAATGTTTCCCCGCCCCATCTCCTTCACCTTCGTTCATACATAGTTCCTTGATATGAAGCATGAGTGATAGAGCGGGGAACACCATTACGCGCTACTCCGCCCTCGTCAGGCGTCCCTTCCCACGTACTAATGAGCCATCGCCGCCGAGCTACGAGCCGCCGCCACCGAGCTACGAGCCTCCACCAATGAGCCGTGAGCTACCACCGCCGAGCTACGAGCCACCGCCACCGAGCTACGGGCGGCTGGTAATGAGCCGTGAGCCTCCACCGCCGAGCTACGGGCGGCTGGTAATGAGCTGCGAGCCTCCACCGCCGAGCTACGAGCCACCGCCAATGAGCCATGAGCCACCGCCGCCGAGCTGCGAGCCATCGCCGCCGAGCTACGAGCCACCACCAATGAGCTACAAGCTGCCGCCGCCGAGCTACGAGCCACCGCCGAGCTACGAGCCACCGCCGCCGAGCTACGAGCCTCCACCAATGAGCCGTGAGCCGCCGCCGCCGAGCTATGAGCCGCCGCCGCCGAGCTACGGGCGGCTGGTAATGAGCTACGCGCCACCGCCACTGAGCTACGAGCCGCCACCAATGAGCCGTGAGCCTCCACCAATGAGCTGCGAGCCACCGCCGCCGAGCTACGAGCCTCCACCAATGAGCCGTGAGCCTCCACCAATGAGCTGCGAGCCACCGCCGCCGAGCTACGAGCCGCCACCAATGAGCTACAAGCCGCCGCCGCCGAGCTGTGAGCCGCCCTCAATGAGCTGTGAGCCACTACCAATGAGCTGCGAGTGGCTAGCAATTGATTGGTAACCACTGGCAATTGATTCTGAGTGGCTAGAAATCAATTGGGGCTAGATAACAATCAATTGTGAGTGGCTGCCAATTTGTTTTGAGCAGCTGACAATCGGTTCTGATAGATTACCAATCAATTCTGAGTGGCTCGCAATTTGTTTTGAGTGGTTGGCAATCAATTCTAAGTCTCTGGCAATTTGTTTTGAGTGGTTGGCAATTGATTTTAGACGCAAAAAATCAATTGTGAGTGGCTGGCAATTGATTGGCAGTGGCTGGCAATTGATTTTAGACGCAAAAAATCAATTGTGAACGGCTGGCAATTGTTTGTAAGCGGCTGGCAATTATTTGCTGGTGGCTGGCAATTTGTTTTGAACCTATGCCAATTTGTTTTGAATCGTGACCAAGCAACTCTGAATGGCTAAAAAGTGATTTCAAATAGTTGAAAAATAGCCGCCGGTGGATGATAATTGGGTATGAGCCGTTGACACTATACCTTGAACGGCTTGTAAGGAGTTGAATATGTCTGAACATAAATTGGCTGTGCCGGGTTCTGACGAGGGCTTTGACAAGCGTTTTTTGCTGATTACTCAGGTGGTTGGCCAAAAGACAGCGGGAGGAAACGCCGCTGAATGGAAGCATATACTGGCGGAAAAGGTTCAGGAGCTTCAGGCCGCCTATGACGCCTGGCACGCCGCCTTTGCAAAGATAGCTGGTCCCCACACTTCCGTGGAAACCGCTGAAAAGAACACTGCCCGCGCAGCTGCCGAGCCGGTTTTGCGGAAGTTTATCCAGCGGTTTCTGTATGACGCGGACGATGTGGTAAGCAACGCGGACTTGGAGCGTATGGAACTGCCGATCCATGACCACACCTACACGCGGCATGGCCGCCCAGAGGAACACGTTGAACTGGAGGCTCATCCCAATGAGGCCGCTGAAATCCGCATTGAGTATCACTGTGTGGAGACAAACAGTAAGTCGAAACCTCACGCGAGTTACAAGGGGCTGGTTCTGTACTTGAAGGTGCTGGAGGATGGCGAGCCTATACCTACGCCGGAACAAGCGCAGTCAAGCCGCCTTGTTACCCACAGTCCGCACATTGAGCATTTTGACAACAGCCTGCGAGGGCGGCGTGTCGCGTTTTCCGCGGCATGGGAAAACGGTTCAGGCGAGGAAGGGGCGCGATGCCCGTGCGTTGTCGCCATTATTCCGTAACGGCGCGATAAAAAAGTATGGCGCTTCGCGTATCTATACGCTGCCCATGCGTGGCAAGGGCTGTTTGTACAAAGGCTGCGATATGTCCGTATCACCCTATGCGCGCTACAGACAAAAAAGACGGGAAGCGCTACTATTAAGCCATGAAACAGAAACAAGTCATTCCCGCCGGTTCTGAGTGGCGGGATCTAAGTATCAAGGATTTTCGGGGTTCGCCGTCGGAACGGGTTGGACGGGAGTGGATGCTTATCACTGCGGGCGATACGAGCACAGACAAGAGCAACTGGAACACCATGACTGCTGCGTGGGGCGGACTTGGGGTACTATGGAGCCGGGACGTGGCTTTCATGGTGATTCGGCCTTCCCGCTGTACCTTCGAGTTTGCCAATGCCCATTCACTCTTCACGCTTTCGTTTTTCCCCGCCTCATACCGTAACGCGCTGAACATCTGCGGAAGTGAGTCAGGCAGGGACATAGACAAGGCAGCTAAGGCCGGCATTACCCCTATTGTGTTTGATAACGGCGCTGTGGGTTTCAGTGAAGCGTCTGAAATAATTATCTGTGAAAAGCTGTATACCCATGACCTGGACCCGTCCCGCTTTCTTAACCCCAGCATAGAGGATTCTTATCATGGCGCTGACTATCACCGCCTGTTCATCGGAGGAATCCTTACGCTGAAGGCGTCCTGATTTCAATGCTGGAGCGCTGCTCCCCGTAAGATGTTACGGGATACTGCGCAGACTCAAGCCCTGTGGCCTTCTGAAAGAATCAACGCTTTATATGGCCAAGGGCGAGTTTGCCGGTTCCCGTACTTAATCATTTGGTATATGTTCCCAGCTAATTTCTACGCTGAATATGTCAGGGGGAAAAGTTCCGGCAGTTCCAAGGCTACTCGACTTTGAAGCGGGAAACTTCCTCAACCAGAATGTTTATGTTGTTCTGGTTTTCGCCGCTTAAATCATTCACGCGGTTTATCGCAACATTGATCTGCTCTGCGCCAATCGCCACTTCATTTACCCCGTTGGTAATTTCATGGGTTTCCCTTTTCAGATTCTTGCCTTCCTGAATAACTTTCCTGCTCCCTTGGAGCATACCTTCGGATTCCCCTTTTACCATTTGGGTAAGATCATTAAGCTGGCCGATAACCTCAAGAATCTGGTTGCTCCCGGTTCCCTGTTCCTCCATAGCGCCGCGAATAGTGGTCTCCTGATCCGACACAAGCTTAACACCCTTATCAATAGCCTCGAACTTGTCCAGCACATTGTTGGTAGACGCGGTGATCTTGTCTATCGAGCTTTTAATCTTCTTGAGCACCGTGCCAATGGTCTTGGATTGCTCCCCGGAATTTTCAGAGAGCTTGCGGATTTCATCGGCAACAACCGCAAAACCCTTGCCCGCTTCCCCCGCGTGTGCCGCCTCAATCGCGGCGTTCATGGACAGGAGATTGGTCTGGCTGGCAATGTTCTTCATCAGCGCGTTGATCTCCAAAAGCCCTTCGGATTCACGGGCGATTTCCTGAATATCCCCTGCTACACCCTGCAAACCCATACGCCCCACCCCAGACGCTTTCATCAGTTGTTTCACATTGCCGGCGTTTTGAATGAGCGTTTGGGTAACGGAGTGGATGTTGGACAACATTTCCTCAATAGCCGAAGAGGATTGGGACACCTTGCCCGCCTGATTTTCAACATGACTGTTGAGTTTGCCAATGTTAGCGATGATCTGCTCTGTAGTAGTATTAGTCCCGGTAATATCATCGCTCTGATTAACCACCCTGCCCTTGATGTTCAAGATGGTAGCGGTAATCTGGTTGATCGCCGCCGCTGTTTCGGTCATATTGGTAGCCAGCTCGTCGCCAATGTTGAGCAGGCTTGCCGATTGCCGCTTGATCAATATCACCATATTTCTGATTTTCTGCAACGTAAGGTTAAAATACTGGGCCAAGTCCCCGATTTCATCATTGGATGTGATGGTGATGCTTTTGGTCAAATCCCCTTCACCTTCAGAAATACCCTTGAGTTCCTGAGACACGCTTTTGATCGGCTTCAGCATATTCCTGATAAAAAAATAAAAACTCACCATGATGAGTATAAAGGAAGCAAGAGACAGTATGATAAGCGTTCTTATAGTCTGATTTACTTCTTTATACACTGCGGCGACCGGAATTATAGATACCAAACTCCAGTTTGCTATGGGCAGAGGCTCCGAACAGATGAACACCTTGCCGTCAGTTCCTAAAAAAGAACTGGAAGACAGCACTCTGGTACGGTACTGCTCCAGATTGTATTCGGTGAAAAAGTCTTTTTCCATAATAGCCTCAATATCCGGGTTGGATATGTAACGCCCTGTAGGGTGGAGTATATAACTCGTGATTTCAGGGATAGCCAATTTGGTATTAGCCATCTCATCAAGGGTGTTCATGTTAATATCTTCCCCAACCACCCCTACTTCCCGGCCCTGCGCGTCAAATATGGTTTTCGACAGCGTAACCACCAGTTGGTTGGTAATCATATCCACATAGGGGTCGGTAAAAATAATGCGTCCTCCGGCGGCTTTTGCGTCGGCGAACCAGCTTCTGGTTCTATTGTCGTAGTTCGGGTCCGTGGGCATCCAGCCGTCGCCGAAAACCATAAAATTCCCCGGATCATTCCAACGGCCGTTGCTGGCGCAAAAAAGCAGCTGCACATTGGCAAGCGTGCCGGTCATGGTTACAAAGTAGTTTTGCAGGGCGTCTCTGTCTAAGGTTTCCGCAGTCATGGCGGGAAGCGCGCCCATACCGGTATAATTAAGCAGGTTCGCCCGCTCCTGAAGCTGAGCGTTTATCCGATCCCGCAAATGCGCGGTACCCTCAGTGATAAAATTGGTAGCTTCCCGGTTTGAAATGGAATAGATTTCATGAAGCGACACCAAAGAAATTAACAGGGTTATACCAAAAACCCCTGCCATGATAACGCATATCAGTTTTGTTATTAAGGAATGTCTTCTTTTTTTCATAACATTCATTCTTTGCTCCATAGTCCTAAACGAGGGTTGTGCTGCTAAACGGTGAAAGCTGTTTTCTTACCAGTTCAAGAGTATAACACCATTCTAGCCCCTACACTGAGAATGTCAAGGGAACATACTTCGATTTGTTTTGGCATGTTATATAACAGGGCCTGTATACGATCCCTGTCGTATACAGGCTATTGCAGTGGTTTCCGTAATGAACGATCAGGTTGCCGGAACACCTTCCGCATCGTTTGCTGTGAAGGATGCTCCGGTTCGCTAGAGTTCTACCAAGGCCAAGATCGCTATGGACGACGGGCTTCCATTGAACTCACGTTAATCTACCGACGTTTTGTCGCCGTAGTATTCCTTCCACTTGGCGGAGCGTTCATTCATGATGGCCTGAGCGCCTGAACCAAGCCAATCTCTGTAGCCTGAATCAAAAACCGAGTCAAACTGGGACACAGAGGCTGATATGGCTTTGGCGTAGATGGCGTCCCGTTTGTTATCAAGCACCTGACCCATGCCTTCCTCTGAATCGATAGCGCCGGCATTGGCGTTGCCGAAGCTGTTGCGCGGCGCGGAAGCCCTTGCGTAAGCCTGCTCCACAATACTGGCGTCAACTTCAGAATAGGCCAGTACCATAGACTTTATCTTGAGGTCTTCCGTTGGCATCCTGATACCGTTAATCAGGGTGGTATAGTCAATATTGTTCGGGGAGTTAATGATCTTCTCTCCGGTTGTTGCTATTCCCTGCACCGCGCCGTTGGGCATGACCTGATGGGTTACGCCCGCGTCGCCGAATTGCAGGTAGAAGAGGTTTTCCTGCTTATGTATCCAGTCAAGGTAGAAGAGGCTAGCCAGCGGTTCTTTGTTGGATGACGGGAAGAAGACCTTGCGGTCAACCAAGGGGCCGCTCACCTGAACATTTCTGCCCGCGTTGTTGGGGAAGGAGTGAACCGCGATGAAGTTGGCGTCAGGGCCAACGTTGGTATGCAGGGCTGCGGTGATGCCGTTTTTGCCGTCACGGTAAGGCATATCCCAGTTCTGCATAAAAGCGCCCACATAGCCGGACTTTGTTAGGTTATCCTGAGTTGTGTCCCCTGAACCGTAGAGGGCGAAGTCTTTCCACACCAAGTTTTCGTTGTACCATTTGTTGAGAACGCGCATGGCTGACTTTACGGCGATCTCATTGGGAACTGAACCGGGGCGACCCAAGTGCCGGTCATCAAAGCCGTAGATAAACCAGTCGCGGTCGTTCATGGTATCAGGGAGGAATGACACAATGAGGTTCCGCGCTTGCCAGCCTACATCCTGACCCATGATAAAGGGGGTCATCATGTGGGCGTCATTTCCCAGAAGGAGCTGGGCGTTGTCCCGGAAAGCGCGGAGCATGGTGTAGAATTCGTCTAGGGTTGTAGGTTCGGGCATATTGAGCTTTTTGAGCCAGTCGGAGCGGACAAAGACGTTTTGTCCGGCGTCATTTGATATTCTGCCTTCTAAGGCCCAGAGCTGATGAGTATTGGGGTTTTGGTCATAGTTAATAAACTCATTGCCCAGCCATCCCCAGATGTTGGGGAAGAGGTCAACATATTGGTTGATATAGGGGTTTAAGTCCAGAACGCCGCCCATGTTTGCGTAAGCCTGAATTGTGGGGTAGTTGTAGGTTACGCATACGTCTGGCGCGGTGCCTGCGGCGAGCAGGTTGTTGAGTTCGTCGATTTCCGTCCAGCGGCCAACCGGCTTAAAGGTTATTGCGATGTTGTGATCCCGCAGCATACCTGCCTTGATCCAGTTGGTGTAGAAGTTGTCTTCTGGCTTGGACTTGCCTCCGTCAAGGCCGCGATCAAACACTTCGACTGTGATCGACTTGGTTTGCTTAAACCGGTACGTGCTGCCTGACTTTTCAAGCCCAAGCTGGTTAAGTACCGCGTCGGTAATTGCCTCCTTTTGCACTGCCTGCCCTGTTGTTGATGTCCCGCTTGGCTGCTGAGACCTGCCAGACTGTTGAGTGCCGCCGCTTGCAAAGAGCGCCGCGCAGACAAGAGTAACCATACCCATTACTGATAGAACTTTTTTCATAATTCTATCCTCCTTGAAATATATTTATTCCTTTACCGCGCCAAGAGTAGCGCCGGTAATGAAATACTTTTGGAGCCAGGGATACACGATAAGGATCGGTACTGTGGCGAACATCACCGAAGCGGCCCGCAAGGTTTCCCCCACGCCTGGGGTGGTAAAACCTTCTTGGGTGGCCGTCTCCATGCTATTAGTGGTATTGAGGATGTTGTAGAGCAAAAGCTGTATGGGAAAGAGGTCGCGGTTTTTCACGTACATCAGCGCGTCGGAAAACCCGTTCCAGCGTCCCACCGCGTAAAACAAGGCCAGGGTTGCCAGCACTGGGGTAGACAGCGGCAGGTATATGTGGAGCAGCACCTTTAAGGGACCCGCGCCGTCGATCTCCGCTGATTCCCTGAGGCTTGTCGGTATGCCGAAGAGGAAGCTCCGCATGATAATCACGTTAAAGACTGAAAGGCAGTTCGGAATAATAAGTACCCAGGCCGTATCAAGCATATTGAGGGACTTCAGGAGCAGGTAGGTTGGAATCGTACCCGCGCCAAAGTACATGGTGATGATAACCACTGTGTTGATAATCTTTCGTCCCTTTAGTTGATCATAAATCAGCGGGTAGGAGCAGATAGTCGTCATGGTGAGGGACAGCAGTGTGCATACCACTGTTAAGAAGGCAGTCCACCAGAGGGAGCGTATGTAGCGGGCGTCGTTCAGGATGGTTGTATAGGCGTCGAAGGTAAGCCCCACTGGAAGAAGCGTTACCTGATTCCGCACCAGGGCGTTTGCGCTGGAGAGCGAGCGTGCCAGCAGGTTTATCATGGGGAGTATGCAGATGAGAATCAGTCCCACACAAAGGATGGCGATAAGAATATCCCCTACTGTAACCGGATTCGCGCTCAATACCTTATAGCGTGTCTTCATGCCGCCTCCTACCAGATACCGCGCTCGCCGAACTTCTCGGCGAATGCGTTTGCGCTGAGTACAAAGGCAAGGCCCACCACTGACTGGAAAAGCCCCACCGCTGTTGCCAGAGATACCCGCATGGCCTTGATACCGTAGTCGTACACAAATATAGAAAGTACGTTGGAAACGTTGTTGACCAGATCGTTTTGCAGGGTATATGGCCGGTCGAACTCGGACCCCACGATACGGCCTAGGCTCATAATCAAGAGGATGATGATGGTTGGCCTGATGCCCGGCAGCGTGATGTGCCATATCTTGCGGAAACGGCCTGCGCCGTCTACTGTGGCGGCTTCGTAGAGTTCTGGGTTGATGCTCGTAATGGCGGCAAGGTAGATGATCGTGTTCCAGCCTACGCTCTGCCATATCCCCAGAAAGATGTAGGTAAAGACCCAGTGAATTGATTCGTCCAAGAAATGAATTGGCCCAAGCCCGATCCGGCCTAAGACGATATTTACCAAGCCCTGAGCCGGCGGGTTTGGCGCGAAGAGCCGCAGGGCCAGGCCGGAAATGATGATCCACGAAAGGAAGTGAGGCATGTAGGCCACAGTCTGGGTAATCCGCTTGAACGTCTTGAACCGCAGCTCATTCAGCAGGATGGCCAGAATGACTGGAGCGGGGAAACCTAAAACCAAGTCCAGGAGATTCAGCATCACGGTATTTCGCAGGGCATACAGAAAATCCCTGTTCTGGAACGCCTTGATAAACCACTCAAATCCGTGGTTAGCAGCCCACGGCACCTCCCAGACCGGCTTCAGGAAATTGTTCTGCTTAAAGGCAATGAGAATATTCACCATAGGCGCGTAGCGGAATACAAGGAAAAACACAATCGGCGGAAGAAGCAAGAGATACAGCACCCCGTAGCGCCTGAGGTAAACAAACCCTCTCTGTTTGGAATTGGCAATCGTCTTTTCCGGCATAGTTAGCCTCCCGCTCGTACTAATGAAACAAGTGTATCAGGGCTTTTTCAACAGTGTTATGGATAAATTTTAGAAAATTAGGTATGAATTACGGACAACAAAAGGCGGTGGATTCAGGATGGTTTGGCCATATCTTTTTATAAATCGACCGCGATGAACTATCGCGGTCTCCATGTGTGAGAAAAGGAAATAAGCTAATACATAGCCCCTGTTTCTCGTTAGGGTTTACAAACATGGTTTGCCAGAAAAATGAGTCTTTACCCACATCCACCTTTCGCTATCTACGATGCGGACGGATGTTCAGACTCAACTAGACTTACCTTCTTGGCGCGGCAGGCGCGGGCGTCGTAGCAGGCGTCGTCGTAGCAGGCGCGGCAGGTGTCGTCGCGGCAGGCGCAGGCGTCGCGGCAGGCGCGGCGGCGGGCGTGGACGCGGCGACTGCCGCACTGGTAGCACCGGCGGGCAGAGCTTTAGGCTTTGCAACCGCAGACACTTTCGCAATAGCGAATTTACCGTTTGTATTCGCGCCGGTATAAGGGATTGTTACTACTGTTTTTGCAGGGACATCAATAGTTGTAGGCTCTTTACCCGCAATTGTATATTGTACGGTCTGAGCCTTGTCAGTATTGTTGGTAAGACGAACATTCGCTTTACCCGATACCTGTACCCATTCAATAGTACAATTCCCGCTAGTAACAGAACCAGTACCAGCCGGAACAGCCGCCTGAGCCATTACAAATCCGCATGCTACAAAAAGCAGCACTACTACCCCAAAAATAGATCTTCTCATATATAACTCCTATTTATAACTTAATATAAAAGAAAGCTAATGTCAATACTTATGATAAAAAAATCAACAATACGGATGACTAAGCGCATGATAATGCTGGTAAGCCCGATAAGTGTTGGGTTAGAGTGGCGAACATTTCCAGCCTCGCCACTTATCGAGCAACCCCAGCGGATAAGACTTTTATTCTACCTTGAACTTGGAAATCTCGCTGACTAGGGTATCAATATGTTCTTTATTAGCGCTGCTGAGGGTACTGACCTGATTCACCGCTACGTTAACCTGATCCGCGCCTTTTGATATCTCAGTAACCCCGTTTGAGACCTCAGAAGTGAGGGAGCCGAGGTTCTCGCTTTCACTGATAATCTTTGTGCTTCCCGATCGCATTTCAGTAGAACTATTCCGTACTTGCTGGGTAATATCATTGAGCCGGGCAATGACATCAAGTATCTGCTGACCTCCGTTTTGCTGTTCTTCCATTGCGCTCCGAATATTTTCCTCCTGCCGGGACACCAGCTTGACCCCTGAGTCAATCGCCTCAAAACGCTCCAATACCGCGTCAGTGGATTTCATAATCTTGTCAATGGAAGTCTTTATTTTTTTCAGCACTCCAGCAATAGTATTCGACTGTTCTCCAGAAGATTCCGCAAGCTTACGAATTTCATCAGCCACCACCGCAAACCCCTTCCCCGACTCACCGGCGTGGGCAGCCTCAATAGCGGCGTTCATGGAAAGCAGGTTCGTCTGACTGGCGATGTTCTCCATCACTGCGGTAATTTCAAGCAAGCCTTCGGATTCTTTGGCAATCCCTTGAATATCAGTAGAAACTTCCTCAAGGCTCGTGCGTCCCAGTTCAGAAGCAGAGGCAAGATGCTTAACGTTTTCTACATTCTGGATTAAGGTGTGAGTAACCGAACCGATATTAGCAATCATTTCTTCTATAGCTGACGAAGACTGGGAGATGTTGGAACTTTGATTTTCGATATGCTCGTTGAGTTCGCCTATATTACTGGTAATCTGCTTCATTGTGGAACTGGTCGCAGAGACACTGCCGGACTGATTAACAACCTGATCGTTAATATTTTGAATATTAGCGGTGATCTGGTTCATGGCAGCGGCAGTCTCGTTCATATTGGTGGATAATTCAGTTCCGATGTTTACCAATGACACAGACTGTTCCTTAATTATCACAATAAGGGCTTTAATCTTATCAATGGTAAGGTTGAAATAATGAGCCATGTCGCCAATTTCATCCTTGCTATGGATGGTGATTCGTTTGGTCAAATCTCCTTCCCCTTCAGAAATATCCTTCAGCATAGAACCAACCGCGATGATGGGCTTTACAATAGTGCCGGCCACGAGGAAGCCAATTATTACAGAGGCTATAGTTGCCACAATAGCAATCAGAATGGCAAATTGGGTCATCTGACTTACCTGAGCAAGGATAGTATCTTGAGGTACTGAAGCCAATATGGATAACGCCGTAGTGGAGTCTCCAACATAAAAAGGATAATTTACTATATATTGCTCCTTATAGTTGAAAAGTGAAGACTTCCCGGTTGAGAGGGAATTCAATACCTGCCTCACCCCATTTTCTCCTAAATTTTCAACAGACACCTGCTGAAAATTAGAACCAACCGCAGAAGGATTATAGTGAGCCATTATCGTACCATCGTTAGAGAAGAGAACAGCCCTTCCGGTATCAAAAGGTCTGATTGCGGCAACCACAGGCTGAAAAACCGACATATCAACATTAATCCCCACAACCCCGACTACCCTACCGTCAGTCCCTATCACAGGCGTGATTACATCGACAACATAGGCGTTTCTACCGGCAACCGTCATGGTATAAGGATTTCCTACAATCTCCTTATTACTGAGACTAGCTAAGACCCGCTGATAGTCTGGATAGATGCCGCCTTGTATCGTCCCTGAAGCTCTGGTGTACCATGAGATATACTGGCCGCTCACACCCGCCGCCGGATCAGCGTAAAAATCATCCATCTCATCTAGAGCGTTAGGCAGCCACAATGAATAAATACCGGTAAAATGTTCATTCGCAACAACAAGGCCATACATGATATCGTCATAACGGGAACGTCTTTCAGAGGGATCTATCATTGTATAACTCCCCATAATTTGCGCCACAGTTCGCGCAGCCTCCATGTATTGTTCATACCGGCGTTGAATATCCACCGCAGTCTGACCCGCGATACTCATCAAATTGTCTGTCGCCGTGACAGTCTGAAGCGTAGCGGATCGACTTAACGTAATAACCGATAAAATCGTAACAACAAGCGCTACGATAATACTAACCATTAAAGATAATTTAATCCGTATTTTCATAATAATCTCCTCAGTATTAAAATATTTAACATCCAGTCATTTACAATATACTCAAAACAAGATTTCCGTCAAGCAATATCTGAAAAAAGGCCAAATCATACCTATCAATTTTAAACATTAAGCATCTCAAGGTCTTTGCAGACAATATGCTCTCTGGCGATAAAACCCTTGATCTCAGCGAGGATACGCTTAAAAGGCAGGTCATGCTCAAAGGATATGAGGATATTCCGCTGGTCGGTATTAATCTGTAGATGCACGGTATAGACTTTCCTCTCTTCAGAGGTATTGCCGGCAATACTCGTAACCGCGTTAGATTCGGTCTTCAGCACTTTCGCCTTTTTACGTAGTCCCGCACGGGTAAGCGTTCCCTCTTTCCGTTGTTCCAGCAGACTGCGGCGTTCATCCCTATCGCCTATACCTTTGGTCTCCACAATGTCCTGAATGGTTCCTCCGGGGGACATGATGAAAGCCTGGAGTTCCGGATCACGCTTGATCTCATTAACCCCAATGAAGATGAATTTGACATACGATTCTGACTTGCCCATTATTTCAGCAATCTGCTTTATGGTAAGACCCTGCTCCTTAAGAGCGACCAGAGCGGTGAAGAGTTCGCGCTGGTTTAAGTCTACCCGCTGAACATTTTCTATAAGCTGGATGGTAGGGATGTTTCCAGCGTCTGAAATGATACACCGAATGTGGTGAAACTGTTCGGGACTCTCATCATGAAGCGCACGGTATGCGAGAAAGCGCCGGTGTCCGGTCTTGATCACGTAGCTCTCGCCTTCTTTGTATACCGTAACGGGCTGTAACAGGCCATACTGACGTATGCTTGCCTTCAGCTCGCCTATCCCTTCATACTCCCTGCGAATATTCCGTTTGATGACAATTTCCTCAATGGGAATGTCCTTGACCAATACAGGAACTGACCGGCTATCCTCAGTTCCCCTATATCGGGCGTCATCAAGCATACTGAACTCCACCATACGTTATATCTCCCTCGTGTAACATAATATAGTAACGGTCAAAATGCAACAGTTCGGCCATGTATAGATCGCTGGGTACGCCAGAGCGGTACGCTGCTTCCTCGCAGGCAGCGCGAAGGAGGCGCCGCGATCAGCTTTGCCGTTCTGTTCAGGGCGAAGTCCGCCCGCCCGCTCATGACCGGTGAAGCAGAATAGCGGCGCTGTTCTATGGAGAGTATGTTTTGCACATCAATCCTCCTCTTGCAAAACCCATGATTCCCGCCTATGATTGAGTTATCAACCCTCAAAAAGGAGCTATGATGAAAGACAATCAGCATACCCAGGCCATACCCTCAACAGTTCTGGCCCAGGCACAGACCAAAGTTGACGAGGCAAAGACGTTGCTCGCCTCCTATCTGCTCGCCCTGACCCCAGCGGAACGGCGCGAATTACCCAAGATGGGCGAGAAGACCATCAGCTTTGTGGAAAAGGCCTTTGATTTTGCCCGGCAAAATCCCACCCTGGTTCCGCCCTATCTTAACGTAGACGCTTTTGGCGCCGACTTCTCCGATGCCCACGGACTGTGGGCGCTGCTTAATTCGGTTCGTCAGTTGGAAGAAGGCATTGACGACACGGAAATGGTTGCCGGCAGCGAGGCGTATCAGGCCGCGCTGGTCTTCTACCAGTCGGTCAAGGCGGCGGCGGCACAGGACATCCCCGGCGCAAAGGCCGTCTACGAGGAACTGAAGACCCGCTTCCCCCAAACCGGCAGGCCGCGAGGCGTTTCACACCCGGACGCCTCCCCTTCGCGCTAGCCAAAGTTTCTCCAGAAACCCGCTCATTCGGTCTTAAAGCAGATGAGTTCTGTTCAGACACGAATTACCGGGTTTCTAAGCAGAACTCGTTCTGCTTTGAGGTGAATGAGTTTGGTTTGGGAGCGAACTAATCCGGCTTTGAGTGTAACCGGTTCGGTAAAAAGTCCCGGTGATTTAGTCCCGGACAGAACTCGTTCTGCTTGGAAGGGACTTATCGAGTTTCTGAACAGAACTCGTTCTGCTTGGAAGGGACTTATCGAGTTTCTGAACAGAACTCGTTCTGCTTGGAAGGGACTTATCGAGTTTCTGAACAGAACTCG
>JAISAE010000020.1 GCA_031266875.1 Treponema sp. | reverse complement strand
GCTGAAACAATAGGCAAGAAACTTCTGGGGGCGATGGCCGGTGGCGTGGTTGACCCGGATGTAAGGGACTATGCCTATAAAGCCGGTTTTTTTGTGCTGGAACTGACCGGGGAGTCGGTCGACTTATTAAAACCACCGGAAGGTTTTGAACCGCAGCAATGGTAAAGAGGCATGAAAATCCTTTTGGTACTGTGCCTGTGTGTATTCGCTTGCGCAACATCAACGCCTATAAAGGAGGAATATGTGTCTGACACTGAAAACAAATCTGTCCCAGAAACAATGGGGAACCTTGACGCCCTAAGTTATTTCCAAGCGGAAGGGCTGAACGTTGGCTGGAACGCGGGGAATACTTTAGACGCTTATAGCAACGGGGTCTCCGGTGAAACCAAGTGGGGAAATCCTCCGCTCAATCAGAACTTATTTACCGGCTTGAAAGAGGCTGGTTATAACTTAGTGCGTATTCCTATTACATGGATGGGACATATCGGGGAAGCGCCGGATTACCCTATTGAGCCGGATTTCCTGAAGCGCGTCGCCGAGGTGGTTGGATACGCTCATCAGGCAAACCTCACGGTGATCATCAATATCCACCACGATGGCCATACCGATAACAACGGTGAAGACGCGGGCTGGCTTTCGATCAACAAGGCTAGGGCAAGCGAAGATGGTATGCGGCAGGTAACAGCCCAGTTCGAGCAGGTCTGGGCGCAGATCGCTACATACTTCAGAAACTATGGCGACTACCTGATCTTTGAAGACATGAACGAGATACACGACGGCAAATGGGGCTGGGGGCCAGAGCCGGAGCAGAAGCCACAGTACGAGATCGTGAACCAATGGAATCAGGTGTTTGTGAACGCTGTGCGCGGTACTGGCGGCAATAATCTTACCCGTTATTTGATCGTCCCTGGGTACTGCACTGTGGGCAGGCATACGGTGGCGGACTATTTCAGGCTGCCCCAAGACAAGGGCAAGCAGGGGAACAAGTTGATCGTAAGCTTCCACTACTATGATCCTTACGAGTTTGGCATCGCTGGCACTCGTAACGAATGGGGCAGTACAGCGGATAAAAACAAGGTGAGCAATGACTTTCAGCCCTTTGCCAATAGGTTTATCGCTATGGGGATTCCGGTCATCATCGGCGAAAGCGGCGCAGTGCGTCATCCGGGTTACGAACAGACGCGGCTTGATTACCTCACGTATGTCTATGGTAAAGCCCATGAATTCGGCCTTACCCCGATCTATTGGGATAACGGGGTGTTCAGCGGCTCAGGAGAAAACTTCGGCCTTATCAACCGTCGTACCGGTCAGCCTGATTCGGATGAGGCTCAAACCGTTATCGAGACAATGGTGAACGCAGCTAAATAGCGCCAGAGGCCGTGCCGCCCTTGCGTTCAATCAGCCAATTGAACAAGGCCGCTGGATACCATAGTATCAAAACACTATGCCTAAAATTGAAGTAAACGAAGCGGTCTTTTATACACTGGCGGGAAAACGCTGGGACACGCAGGAGGCGTTCAAGTCGGCGCTGGCCTGCGCTAAGGCCGAACTGGACGAGGACTCGGATAAAAGCCTGCCTGCAGATGAGCGAACCCTCAAGATCGAGTTAAACGACACAAATCGCCCCGACCTTTGGGGTATGGCGGGTTGCGCGAGACAGCTTGCCGTCTACCACAGTGGGAAAACGCCACGCTATCCCTTTTTCTCTACACCAACAGTGTCCCAGAAGGCAAGCCATCGGGTAACAGTGGAGCAGACAGTGCGGCAGGTGCGCCCGTATCTGGCAGGCTTCATCGCCTCCGGCAAGGCAATCAGCGACGCGGCGCTCCGCGATATGATTCAGACCCAGGAAAAGCTGGCGTGGAACTTTGGCCGCAAGCGCCGGACTATCTCAATGGGGCTGTATCGTGTTGCCATCATCAAGTGGCCTATTCATTACAAGGCAGTCGATCCAGACTCAGTGAGCTTTGTCCCCCTGCAATGGGAGCTTATCGGCGCTAAGACCCCGCTGACCCTGCGCGAAATCCTTAAAAAGCACCCAAAAGGCAGAGAGTACGCCTTTATTCAGGAGCATGAGCCGCTCCATCCCCTGCTAGTCGATGATGAAGGCGCGATTCTGTCATACCCGCCCATCATCAACTCGGCAGAACTCGGAGCCGTGCAGGTG
Source organism: Treponema sp. (assembly GCA_031266875.1). Taxonomy (GTDB): domain Bacteria; phylum Spirochaetota; class Spirochaetia; order Treponematales; family Breznakiellaceae; genus JAIRMT01. Next base: position 83,849 of record JAISAE010000020.1, on the reverse strand, counting down.
GGCGACAGAGACCTCTTTGTCGAGCTTACCGGCACTGACCAGCCGTCGGTAACGCTGGCAGCGTCAATCATGGCCTGCGACCTCGCAGACCAGGGCTATACGATTGAGCCGGTCGCTGTGGATTACGAGTATGACACGCCATTCAGCAAAACCTGCGTTACCCCGTACTACTTTCAGGAGCCGGTATTCTGTTCCCTTGCCCGTATCAAGAAGTTTCTGGGTAAGTCCCTGAGCGCCGAAGAATGTATCGCGGCTCTGACGAAGATGGGCTGCCGCGCCGCGATAAGGCAGGGCGTTGAGCGCGGCGTGAACACTGGACAAAGCAGCGAAGGCGTTATGGTGTATCCGCCGGAGTATCGCAACGACTTTTTACATGCCGCCGACATAGTGGAGGATGTGATGATCGGGCAAGGGCTTGCCAATTTCAAACCGGAACGCCCGCGGGACTTCACCATTGGCCGGCTCAGTCCCATAACCCTGTTCAGCCGCCGCGTCAAGGAAATCCTCGTGGGTCTGGGGTATCAGGAGATGATGTATAACTACCTCGGTTCAAAAAATGATTTTGTTGACAAGATGCGTGTTGATGGCAGCCGCGCTATCCGCATTGCCAACCCCATGACTGAGAACTACGAGTATGTCCGCGACAGCCCCTTGCCGTCTCTGCTGATGAGCGAAGCAGTGTCTGGACACGCGGTGTATCCCCACCGCGTCTTTGAGACCGGCAAGGTTGCCTATTGCGACACGGCTGAAAACTACGGCACAAGCACCCGCCAGTATCTGGGGCTGCTCTTGGCTGACAAGGACGCCAACTTCAACAGCGCGGCCAGCCTTATACAGACGCTTTTTTACTACCTTTCGCGGGAATATACCGCGCAGGAGAGCGTTGACCCCCGTTTTATCACAGGACGCGTCGCCGCGCTCGTGTACAAGGGCAAACATATCGGCGTCTTTGGCGAGATTCACCCTGAAGTGCTTCAAAACTGGGGTCTGACCACGCCTTGCGTCGGCGCTGAACTCGATCTCGACATGCTCATGTAAGGAAACGTCCCCGGATAGGCAATGCGCGGCTGCGGGATGGGTTTGCGCGTTACGCATAGCGCCGCTATCGGTGGACGTTTTGACCGTATAGTCTTAATTTAACATCTAAGGCTGTTCCACAACTTCAACGCTGGAACAGCCTTACCAAAAATATGAACAACATTCTAAAAAAGATTGGCCCCTTGGGTTTCTATAAAGAAGCCTTGAGTATCGCATTGCCGGTCATGCTCCAGCAACTCGTTATGAGCATGGTTTCACTTATTGATAACTTCATGGTCGCGGGACTTGGCGATATCAGCATGGCCGCGGTGAATGTCGCCAATCAGATCAACTTCATCTACATCGTGCTGGCGAACACAATCTGCGGCGCGGGCGGCATCTACCTCGCTCAGTTTCGCGGCGCTAATGACCTCAACGGCATGAAAAATGCCTACCGCTTCAAGGCGCTATTCTCTATGGGCGCTGGGCTTGTCTACTTCGTCCTCTGCTGGACCATCCCAGACCGGATGCTTGCCATGATGACCATGGGTAACGCGGCGCAGGCGGAAATCATCGCCATTGGCGTAACGTATCTGCAGATCAACTCATTCTCGCTGCTGCCGATGGCGCTTTCTACAGCCATAGGGAGCGCGTTTCGGGAAATAGGCCAAGCCCGGATACCACTGGTGATTTCAGTGCTGGCGACGCTCGTGAACACTATTGGCAACTGGTTCCTTATCTACGGCAACCTGGGCGCTCCGCGCCTTGAGGTGCCGGGCGCGGCAATAGCGACCGTCTTTGCCCGCTATGTTGAAGTTACGATCTTTCTGGTGTATGTACACCGGAGCAAAACCGCGTTCTTCGTTGGTTTTACCCGCCTGTTGTCTATCGACAGGCGGCTTATCCGCCAGATTCTGTCGAAATCCGGCATGATGTTCCTATCGGAACTCTCATGGATCAGTTCCGAAACGATTATGACCGCGCTGTATAATGGACGCGGTGGCGCGGAAGTAGTCGCGGGCATGGCAGCGGGCTGGACCATTGCTAACATCTTCTTCCTGCTCTTCGGCGGTATCTTCACCGCCACTGCGGTCATCATCGGCGGCTCCCTGGGCGCGGGACGGCTTGACGAGGCGCGGAGTAAGGCTGAGTGGATCAAGGCTGGCGCGCTTATCGCTGGCGTCATTATCGCCCTGCTTGGCGCAGTGGCGTCTGCCCTGCTCATCCCGCTGGTGTTCAGCAACCTCACCCTTGCGGCGCGGAGCATCAGCATTGGGCTGGTGTGGGTGATCCTGCTGTACCTGCCGTTATGGGCTTTGCTCAACTCGCTGTGGGCCATTTCCCGTGCCGGCGGCGATACGGCGATGGGTATGTGGGCTGATGTTTCAGTGAACACCCTGCTATTTGTGCCGGGCGCGTTCATACTGGCGCTCTGTACCCCGCTCGATCCGGTTGTGATGTTCGCCATTTTGAAGATAAGCGATGTCGCCAAGCTCTTTGTGGCGCGGCATTTCCTGAAAAAAGAGCGCTGGGTGCGGAATTTAACCCATTGACAAACCCCCTTGCCCAAAGCGAGGGGCTTTACAGCGTTTCTGGTAAACAGAGACAACTCGACGCTCCAACCTTATCAGCATCACACCTCTCCTTAACATGAGCCTCTTATCATCAATAGGTGAGACTCTTACCTACTATACTTCATAGGCTTACCTACCATAGGTAAGACACATACCTACTATAGATAAACAACTTATCATCAATAGGTAAGACGCATACCGACTATAGGTAAGACACTTACCTATTATAGATAAGAATCTTACCTACTATATATCAAAGGATTATCTACTATAGGTAAGAGTCATACTTATTATAGGTGAGAGGCTTACCTTAAAGTGATGTGTGCAAGGTTACACGGGCGTCAGAGGTATAAGAACTAGGTAAGCGTGTGGATGAACAGCATGTGTGTTGCGCAAGGTTACGCGGTGTCAGAGGTAAGCAGAGGGTTGAGGGATTGGAGGCTATCATGGCCGTGCGCTAGGGAAACAGCGCGTGTGTTGTCATAGTTTATAATAATGGGTACTGTTCTTGTAATGACAACAGACATGCATCCTTTTTCCCCTTTTGGTTTATCTAATAATGTCCTTGAGGCGCTCACGCGCAAAGGCTTTACCGAACCAAGTTCTATTCAAGCTATTGCCCTGCCCCGGCTTCTTGCCGATGAGGGGCATCTTATCGTAAAAGCCCGAACCGGCACCGGCAAGACTGCCGCGTTTGGGATACCGCTTGTGGAGCGCTTCACTGTGGGCGGGCATGCGCCCCGCGCACTCATCCTCACTCCTACGCGGGAACTGGCGCTTCAGATATGCCGTGAGATTGCGTCATTGACTACCGAAACCTTTCCCCGCATTACAGCGGTCTATGGCGGCGCGTCAATTCGTGGCCAGATCATGGACCTCAAGCGCGGTACTGAAATCGTGGTGGGAACGCCTGGGCGCATCTTGGACCTCATGGAACGCAAGATACTCGACCTTTCCTCAATAGAATGGTTCATTCTGGACGAAGCCGATGAAATGCTGGACATGGGCTTTATCGAAGATGTGGAGACGATTCTCAAGGCTGTGAAGTCTGAGCGCCGCGTGGCGCTTTTCTCCGCAACCATGCCTGACGCGATTCTGCGGATCGTGCGGGAACATCTGGGCGCTGTGGATATTTTGGAAGATACGGCCCCAGAGGATGAGAAACCCGCTGTGGATCAAAACTACCTCATTGTAAAAAAAGAAGACAAGCTCGAAGCACTGAAGCGGATCATTGACTCGGCGGACGATTTCTATGGTCTTATCTTCTGCGCCACCAAGATCACGACTGACGAGCTTGCGCGGCGGCTTGTGGAAAGCGGGTATGCGGCAGAGGCCATTCATGGCGATCTGTCTCAGGAAGCCAGGGAACGAACCCTCCGGCGCTTCCGCTCGCGGCTCACCACTATTCTGGTTGCTACGGACGTGGCGGCGCGTGGGCTTGATATTGAGCGCCTTACCCATGTGGTGAACTGGGACCTGCCCAATGACCGTGAAACCTATGTACACCGGATCGGTAGAACCGGACGGGCTGGTAGGCGCGGTAAGGCGGTCAGCCTCGCCCTTCCTTCGGAACGCTTTCGCATCAACCAGCTTTCCCGAAACATGGAGCGCATACTGGGAAGCCCTATTCAATGGATGAAAGTTCCGCAGGTTAAGTCGGTGATGAAGACGATAAGGCGGCGCATCGTGGCCTCAATTGTTGCCGTGCTTCCCCCGCTTGAAGAACCGGTTCTGGATGCGGATAGCGCAATGAATCTTGATTCAAGTGTATCGCCGCCTCCTATGCCTGAAATCGCGCTGGAGGCGAGCCTACCGGAGACAACGCCGTTTCTCGCGCAGGTCAGGCGGGAACTCATCGAGAAGCTGGGGGCGGAGCGGGCTGTGGAGGCGCTCATTAGCCGCGCCTATGGGGAGATCCTTGATCCTTCTCGTTATGGGCAGGTAATGGAGTTTCAGGAAACGCCTCCCCATGAGGAAGGGCGCGGACGCGCCGGTGGTAAAGCAGGCGTTCATACCAGTTTCCGGCGAGGCTTTGAGCGTGAGCATCCGTCGCCCTACCGGAAAACCAGCGGCGGCCATGTTCATGGCGCTGAGCATGGCGCGATAGATCGCGGCGCGGACTTTGCGGCAACGGGCAGTGGAACGCGGGTCTATGTAGGCTTGGGACGCGAGCATGGCGCTTCGGCGCGTGAGGTGGCGGAACTGCTTGGACGGGCGGGCAATATACCCGGTCGTCTTGTTGACGGCATTGAGATGAAGGAACACTGCGCCTTTGCCACTCTTCCAGAAGACGCTGCTCAACGCGCATACAGTTTTTCCCGCAAGTCCAGAAAGAATCCAGTTATACGACCGGCTACGCCAGAGCGCCGCTAAGATAATGTCCCACGGATAGCGCGTAAGCTTTGTATCCGTGGACATTTTTTCTATTACCCTTGAACCCGTTCAACAGCCCTATGCCAGCCGGCAAGTAGTGTTGTCCGCTGTTTCTCATCCATTGCGGGCGTAAAGGTTTTGTCGCACTGCCACGCGGCGCGAAGCTCATCAAGGCTTTGCCAGAAACCCGTCGCAAGACCAGCCAGATACGTGGCGCCTAGGGCAGTGGTTTCCCGCACCACAGGGCGATGAATACGCGCTCCGGTAATGTCAGCCTGAAACTGTAGGAGTACCGCGTCGCGGCTCGCGCCGCCATCCACCTTGAGGTCGTTAAGCGAAAGGCCGATGTCTTTTTCCATGGCCAGCAGGAGATCAAGGCTCTGGTACGCAATGGATTCCTCAGCGGCGCGGATGATGTGTTCGCGCCGCGTTCCCCGTGTGATACCAAGTATCGCGCCACGCGCATACATGTCCCAATAAGGCGCGCCAAGTCCGGTAAACGCTGGCACAAGGTACACGCCGCCGGTGTCTGACACCTTACCCGCGTAATACTCGGCGTCACTGCTTTCGGTGATGAAGCGCAGTTCGTCGCGCAGCCATTGAATCACGGCTCCGCCTACAAAGACACTGCCCTCAAGAACGTACTGTACCTTGTTGTTTACCCCAGCGGCGATGGTGGTGAGGAGGCCGTTTTTGCTCTCAAGCGCCTCGCTGCCGGTGTTCATCAGCAGAAAGCAGCCGGTTCCATAGGTGTTTTTCGCCTCGCCCTTGTTGAAACAGCACTGGCCGAAAAGCGCGGCCTGCTGATCCCCAACCGCAGCCGCAAGCGGGACCTCAGTTCCCTGAATGTTCACGGTGCCGCAGACGTGGCTTGAGGGTATAAGCTCCGGCAGTACGGCGCGAGGAATGTCCAGCGCGGCAAGCAGGGTATCGTCCCAGTCAAGCGTATGAATGTTAAACAGCATGGTTCGGCTGGCGTTGGTGTAGTCGGTAACGTGTGCGCCGGTGAGTTTCCAGATAAGCCAAGTATCCACCGTGCCAAAGAGGACTTCTCCGTGCCGCGCCTTTTCCCGCGCTCCCTCAACGTGGTCGAGTATCCACTTGATTTTAGTCGCGGAGAAGTAGGCGTCCGGCACTAGGCCGCTCGTTTTTTTGATATAGTCGCCCAAGCCTTCGCTCACCAGCGCGTCTACCAGCGGCGATGTGCGGCGGCACTGCCACACAATCGCGTTGTAGATGGGTCTGCCGCTGTGCGCGTCCCACATAACGGTGGTTTCCCGCTGATTAGCAATGCCAATGGCGGCGATTTCTTCGGCGCGTATATCAAGCCGCGTCAGCAGTTCCATCATTACCGCGTACTGGGATGAGTAGATTTCCATTGGGTCATGCTCGACCCAAGCCTCCTGCGGGTAAAACTGAGTAAACTCTTTCTGTTCAACGCCCAGAATCCGCTGCTGGCGATCAAAGAGTACCGCCCGTGAACTTGTGGTTCCCTGGTCAAGGGCCATGATATATTTCTTTTCCATAGGTAATGATCTCTCCATAGTTCAAGGTTTGCAATATCCACTTGAGTTTCGCGCCATAATCTCAACTGTGCGCGTTAGAGATGTCTAGCGGAATGTCTTGATACGGCTTCAAGTGCTGTATAACATTATGTCATGGTTAAAAAGAGTTCCCTTATAAAACCGTTTTTGAAATGGGCGGGCGGTAAAAGACAATTACTGCCGGTAATAAAGAAATGTCTGCCTGTGGATATACATACTTATACCTATTATGAGCCGTTCGTCGGAGCTGGCGCGGTTTTCTTTGAATTACAGCCAAAGAAAGCGGTAGTAAACGATTCTAATACCCAACTGATAATGACCTATATGGTTATAAAAGAACACGTCGAAGCCCTTATACCATTATTACGTGATTATCAACATAAGAATACCAAAGACTATTTTTATCAGACGCGAAATCTGGATCGGGAGCCGCGAGCCTTTGAGGGACTGAGCGATACTGAAAAGGCGGCGCGTTTACTATTTCTCAATAAAACATGCTTCAACGGCTTATACCGCGTGAATTCACAGGGACTGTTTAATGTTCCCTATGGCAACTATAAAAACCCGCGCATCTGCGAAGAAAACATACTGCGGCACATCAGTACGTATCTAAATGCCAATGCTGTTTCCATAATCAATGGTGATTTTGAACGCGCTGTCGCGGGCGCGGATAAACATTCTTTCATCTATTTTGACCCGCCCTACCACAGCCCGGACAGCACTCACTTTACCGGATACAGCGCTGCTGGATTCGGGGAAACTGAGCAGGAACGCCTCTGCGCTGTTTTTACCAGCATGACAAAGCAGGGCGCGAAATGCCTGTTAAGCAACTCCGATACGGAGTTCATTCGTAATTTATACAAAGGCTATGAGATACTGCCTGTGCAGGCGAAACGAGTGATTAATTCCAATGCACAGGCACGCGGGTTTGTACATGAAGTGCTGATAAGAAACTGGAATGACTGATGGCTTGGCTGCGTCATCTTCGGAGAGCCAGAACGAGCAATGCCTGTATTTAAGCAGAACACCGAGCCGTATATCCTTGCGGTTGACGCTTCATATCTCGTGGTATTCAAGCCTCCGCGTGTTCACTCTGTCCCGCTGCGCTGCGCGGGGCAGGGTTACACAAAGGCTGGCGCGTGTCTGGCGAACAGTGCGCCGGATTCAAGTCTGCTTGACTGGTGTGCTGCTCAATTCACGGAGCTGCGGCGTGTGTATGGGAAACATCCGTGGGAGGGCGGCGTGCTTCACCGGCTTGACTATGAAGCACAGGGACTGATTCTGATAGCCCGAACCCAGGAGGCGCTGGACGCGCTCTCTGCTCAACAGGAAGCCGGACTGTTCATCAAGGACTATACCGCGTTAAGTGCGCCGGGCGCCCGGATGCCAGGGTTTCCTCAGCCGCCCTCGCTGTACGGCGCGTCTTGTGTCATTGAAAGCGGGTTTCGGCCTTTTGGTCCGGGACGAAAAGCGGTGCGGCCTATGGTTTTTCCGTTGGCCGGAGTGAAGGGAAAAAGCGTTAAGGAACTGGCGCTGGATCGAGGGAGGCCTTATCAGACCGAAATCGCTGAAACACGCGAACTTGGGGATTGCGTCCAGTTCAAACTGCGGCTTCGGCGAGGTTTTCGCCATCAGATACGCTGTCATCTCGCATGGCTCGGCTATCCTATCCTGAATGACGCGCTCTATGGCGGCGTGGATACAGATGGAGTGCTTTGTCTCCACGCTCACGCACTCTCGTTTCTCAAACCCGGCTTAGGAATCCGCGTCAGCTATAGTACCGTGCCAAGCTGACCAGGCGGGTACAATAAGCAAGCACAAAGCCGAGCAAGGAAAGGAGACCCTTGTCTCAAGGGATGATAAAAAAATAGCGCTCAATGTAGGAGATTCGTTTACGGGCAGTGGCGCAGAGCGGACTTTGCGGGTATTCACGGAGCAAACGGCGGTAGTAATCCAGGGAGGAACGTATATCACGAACATCGCTGGCGGCCTCAAGAATCTGGCCGTAAAGCAACCACGCCTCATCGCTGCCTGGGGGATAGCGCTGTCGAAACAGGTCAAGGGCGGCAAGGGCGTCGCTGAACTTGCCTGCCGTATATGCTTCCCTTGCTTTTTGCAGGTAATCAATTGATTCAGGCAGAGTCGCTGCCGCAAGCGTTGGCAGGATAGGGGACACTTCGCTGGACGCGGGCGGAGTTCCCAGCGGCGGCGTGGCTTCGGCTGTCTCCACAGCGTTGGCGGAGAGGTTCATGTCCTGGGAACTTGTCCATGAGGCGGATGAACGCTCGGAGGCTTCGTTTACGATTACGCGCACCTGCTCATTGATGATCCGGTCCTGTATAAAATCCTGTTTATAGAATTGCAGGGTATACGTTCCTGTGCTTTCAGTCCGAAACACCATCCGCTGACCATCTGTTTCAACACGCCTTGAATCATAACTGATGCCTTTGCGTGACTCAGCTTCTCCCAGATACACCCAGCCGTTTCCCTGAAATGGTATCTCAACAAGCTGTCCCACAAACGTCCGAACCGTTCTTGGAGCAGCATCGCTTTGTGGCGTGGTAGTAATCGGCATGATTGCGGGAGTCGCCGGCATAGGTACCAGCGGACTAACAGATGGAGGCACCTGATACGGCGTGGCGGCCGGCTGTTCTGGCTCGGCGCTTCCGATAAAAGCAGGCGGGTTCGGCGCTTCGTCTGGCAGTAATGGCCGGATGAGTATCATGGAAGAAGACAGCGGTTCCCCTGCAGCCGCATCTAAATCAGTTTGCTGAGCTACGAGTCGTGCCGCGAAACATAATAACATAAACACAAAAAGCCATATCTTCATAATTTTTATTATTCCAGCTTCTTTATCGGCACTGGAACAAGGGCGGAACAGCAAAACGCGCTACACGACGCGCCATACGCGACAACTTTACGAGCCTGTGTAACTTCCTTAGTGTTCTCTTCTTTATACCATAAAGAAGGGCGCTGAAATGCAGAGCAAAAGCTCAGGTTGTTCCTGCGTCATTCCCTACGCAAAAGAGGAGCAACGATGGACTTTGGGGATATTCTGGACGAATGGGAGCGGATGACTGCTACACCGCAAGGCAGCAAGAAGCAGCTCAAGAAGCAGGCCGAAAAAGATAAAGCCGCCGCGTCCCAAACCAGCGCTGGACAAGCCGTGCCTAAGCCAGATGAACCCCACTTAAAGAAAGTAGATCCGCTCACCGCATGGCTGCGTATTCACGGGGTATACGACAAGGATGCGGACGCCGAAGCCATAGCCACGCATGAAACAGGGGCAGACGCCAGCAAACGCCGTCGCCGTTTGCTCCAGAAAGAACCGGACGCAGTGATTGACCTGCACGGACTTACCCAGGCAGAAGCGTGGAACGCGCTTGACAGCTTCTTTGGAAACGGTAGACGGCAGGGCTTTGAGAAACTGTGCATTGTTCACGGCAAAGGCAACCATTCCGATGGAAACGCGGTGTTAAAACAGCTCACCAGACGTTTTATAGAACACTGTCCCTTTGCCGGAGAAAGCGGGCCTGCTAACGCCGCGTCAGGCGGCAGTGGGGTAACGTGGGTGATTCTAAAAAGGGGAAGGAGTTGCTAGTTATATAGAAGGAAATGAAACAGAACCTCGTCTTGGACAGCTGTACTAACGTTCACGATAGATGATACGACCCCGGCTTAAATCGTAGGGGGAGAGCGCGATACGCACACGGTCACCGGGTACGATACGGATGTAATGCTTACGCATCTTACCAGAAAGATGAGCAAGTATGAGATGCCCATTCTGATTATTGAGTTCCACACGGAACATGGTATTGGGAAGCGCCTCGCGTACTATACCCTCTACTTCAATCGCTTCTTCTTTTGCCACAATATCTCCTTGATTACAATGAATATTTTTAGAGTATAACACAATGGATGGTTAAAGGAAAGCCCTCTACAGATTTAACTCAGGCCGCCGTCGTCTACTCATAAACAGAGGCGCAAAGGCCAGAAGAGCAGCTTAGAAGCTCTTCTGGCCTTTGCGCTTTTCACGCCTCTGGTCTTATGTTAGCGCTGTATCCTCGCCGATCCGCCTTTAGCAAACGACTCCACTTGATCCAGCGTCACCATTGAGGTATCGCCCGGAGTTGTGGTGAGCAAAGCGCCATGCGCCCAGCCAAGCCGCAGGGCATCTTCCGGCGATTTACCGGTGAGAAGCCCGTAGAACAAGCCAGCGGCAAAGCCGTCGCCGCCGCCGACACGGTCGTATACGTCAAGCTCGCAGGTCGGGGCAGTGTAACTCTTGCCATCAAGCCAAAGCACCGCGCTCCATGAATGGCGGTTGGTGGAATGAACTTCGCGCAGGGTTGTAGCCACGGCTTTGATGTTGGGGAAGTCCTTGATAACGCTTTCCATCATGCCAAAGAAGGTCGATGAATCAAGCTTGCCCTTTGATTCGACTTCCGGTCCCTTTAGGCCCAGCCCTTTCTGCAAGTCTTCCTCGTTACCCACCAGCACATCCACATGGCTGACGATATTGCGGAGAGTTCGCGCCGCGCCTTCGCTTGCCTGTTCCGCGCTGAGTCCCTGTTCAGCCGCCGCGACTGCCCAGAGCTTGGCGCGATAGTTCAGGTCAAACGAGACCACCGCGCCAGCCGCCCTCGCCGCCTCCATCGCCTCGATCACCAGTTCCGATGTTGTCGGAGACAACGCCGAAAAGATGCCGCCCGAATGAAACCAGCGTATACCCTTGCCAAAAATCGCCTTCCAATCGAAACTACCCGGCTTGAGTCTGCCGGCAGCCTCGTTGGAGCGGTTGTAGAACACCACCGGCGCTCGCACACCCTGACCACGGTCGCTCCACACAATAGCCATGTTAGGGCCGCGCACCCCGTCAAAGGCAAAGCGCTGATAGTAAGGCGTAACACCAGCCTTGCGGACCGCGCTCTCAATGCGCTTGCCAATCGGGTAGTCTACTATGGCGCTGGCAAGGGCAGCTCGCAGACCAAAGCAGGTTGACAGGTTGGTCGCCACATTGTACTCGCCGCCAGAGACGTGCATAGCGTACTCGCTCGCTTCGGTGAAAGGAATGATTCCGGGATCAAGCCGCGTAACCAGCGCCCCCAGAGCCAGTAAGTCATGCGCCGTGTTCGACGCGGACGGGATCGTTAATGATGACATAAAACCTCCTAATACTAACCACTCTACAAAAGCTCGTGGTTTCTTTGTTATACCGTATACGTTGACGCGCTGGTACTACCGCCATGCCCTGTCCAGTTGGTGTGAAAGAACTCACCGCGTGGCTTATCCGTGCGCTCATAGGTATGCGCACCAAAGTAGTCGCGCTGCGCCTGAAGCAGGTTCGCCGGCAGACGCTCGCTGCGATAACCGTCAAAGTAGCTCAATGCGCTGGAGAACGCCGGAACCGGAATGCCGTTAGCCACTGCTGTTGCCACCACACGCCGCCACGACGCCTGCGCGTCCTCAATGATGCCCGTGAAGAACGGGTCGAGCAGCAGGTTCTTCAGGTCGCTGTTTTTGTCAAAGGCTTCTTTTATCTTACTCAGAAACACCGAGCGAATGATGCAGCCGCCGCGCCACATCAGCGCAATGCCACCGTAGTTGAGATTCCACTGGTGTTCTTTAGCGGCCTCGCGCATGAGCAAATAACCCTGGGCATAAGATACGACCTTTGCCGCGTAGAGCGCCTTCTCAAGGTCATTGATAAAGCCTTGAGCATCAGCGGGCTTGGTAATCGTTGGCTGGGAAAAAACCTTCGCGGCCTTGACCCGCTCCTCTTTAGCCGCCGATAGACAGCGGCTGAACACCGCTTCGGCGATCAGCGTCAGCGGCACACCCGCGTCAAGCGCCGCAATGCCGGTCCACTTACCCGTGCCTTTCTGACCAGCGGTGTCGAGGATATGTTCCACCAGCGCCGAACCATCCGCGTCCTTATAGCGCAGTATGTCCCGCGTGATCTCAACGAGGTAGCTGTTAAGATTACCTTTGTTCCAGCCATCGAAAACATCGCCCATCTCGGCGCTGTTAAGCCCCAGCACATTCTTCAAGAGGTCGTAGCTCTCGCAGATGAGTTCCATGTCGCCGTATTCAATGCCGTTGTGTACCATTTTGACAAAATGGCCGGCGCCGTTCTCACCAACCCAGTCGCAGCACGCCACGCCGCCCTCGACCTTAGCCGCAATAGCCTGAAGTATCGGCTTCACGGTTGGCCACGCCGCCGCTGACCCGCCCGGCATGAGCGACGGGCCAGTGAGCGCCCCTTCCTCGCCGCCCGACACGCCGGTGCCGATGTAGAGCAGGCCCTTTGACTCAGCATACGCAGTGCGCCGTATCGTGTCCTGATAGTTAGAGTTGCCGCCGTCGATGATGATGTCGCCAGCTTCAAGCACCGGCAGCAACTGCTCAATCGTATCATCCACCGCTTGCCCAGCCTTCACCATGATCATCACCTTGCGGGGACGTTTAAGCGCGGCTGCAAGCGCCGTCAGGTCGTGGCAACCCACGATATGCTTACCCGCGCCGCGCCCCTTTGTGAAGGCGTCAACTTTAGCGACGGTACGATTGTACACCGCCACCGTAAACCCCTTGCTTTCCATGTTGAGAACCAGATTCTCCCCCATGACCGCAAGCCCGATAAGTCCAATATCCGCGTTATTCATAAGCTCTCCTAGCTTGTTTCTTCCCACGCGCTCACAAGGAACGCGCTCGTACTTTTTCACTATACCACAAATCTCAGTTCATGCCAGACTTTTTTCCTCTACACGGAGAAACTGAGAATCAGCGCCCCAACATCGCCTGCATACCGGGCGTCTCTGACACCGATGTTTTGGGTCTCTGACACCCATATTGGGCTTGGCGACCCCAACGTTGGGGTAGACCTACCCAAACGGAAGGCTTGGCGACACTCATGTCTTTGACACCAACTCGGCGGACTCACGTTATGTTACTCGCTAGTTATAAACCGTTTTCCATGAAGCAGCTTCTTTTGGCTGGGAATCCTTCATAAAAGCCGGGCGGTGTGCTGCTTAATCACCCCTGGCTTGGCTTTTAGTCCACCTTAAACCGGGAAACTTCCCGCATCAGGGCCGCTATCTTCTGCTTATTCTCCACGCTTATCTCTTGCACCATGTATACCGCTTGGTTTATCTGCTCGGCTCCAGATACCATCTCATGCATACCGTCCTTTATCTCCCCAGTGATCTGATCCAGATTCAAGCTCTCCTTCAGTACCTCCCCACTTCCTTTCTCCACAGACAAGGTCTTCTGGGCAACTTCCCTGCTTATCTCCTTCAGGCTCCCTATGGAGGTAAGTATGTCCTGGCTTCCCCGTCCCTGTTCCTCCATTGCCTGAAGAACCTGGGTCTCCTGGTTTGTTACCTCCTGTACTCCCCCGCTTATGGCCTCGAACTTCAGCAGTACCCCTTCGGTAGACTTGGTTATCTTCTCAATCGAGTCCTTTATCTTTTGCAATACCCCGCTTATGGTCTTGGATTGCTCGCTCGAAGAGTCTGCTAGCTTTCGTATTTCATCCGCCACTACCGCAAAGCCTTTCCCCGCTTCCCCAGCGTGGGCCGCCTCTATCGCCGCATTCATCGACAACAGGCTTGTCTGGCTGGCGATGTTTTCCATCACCCCATTGATCTCCAGGATTCCCGCAGACTCCCGCTCTATCTCCTGTATATTCCCGACCACTTCCTCTAAGCCGCTGCGCCCCCGCTCTGCGGCTTCGGACAGGTTGCGAATACTCTCTTCACTGGACAGGAGGTTTCTGGTTACCTGCTGTATATTCACCAGCATCTGTTCTACTGCCGTAGAGGATTGGGTTACGCACTCGCTCTGCTTTTCAACCTGCTGGTTTAAGGTTTCAATACTCTTCACCACCTCTTTCATGACCTTTCCAGTGGTATCAATGCTGTTCTCCTGTTTGCTGGACTGGGACTGGATGCTCTTAATGGTAGCGGTGATTTCGTTGACGGCTGTGGCAGTCTGGGTCATGTTGGAGGCAAGGGTGCCGCCGGTTTGGGAAAGGGTATCCGCATTCTCTTTAATGGCCATAACCAGCTTCTTGATATTCGCTACGACGAAGTTCAGGTAACGGGCAAGATCGCCAAGCTCGTCTGTGGATTTCACCGATATCTCTGGGGTCATCAGATCGCCTTCGGCAATGTCTTTAAGAGCCCGCATGGTATGGACAATGGGGCGGCTTATGGAGCGGGCCAGCAGAAAGGCCCCGATGAAGATAAAGACCATCATCAGCGCGCAAATACCCAGGCCCACCTGTAGGCTGCGGTACAAAGACGCGGAGATAACCGAGGAGGGAATCCCCACCATAAGAGACCACGGAGCAATTCCATCCCCCACGGAGAAGGGAACACTGATAAAGTGCATCTCCTGTTTGAGGTAGGGAGAATAGTTGGTAAACTGGAACTTCTTACCCTGCTGGATGGCGCTTATAAGGCCCGGCAAATAGGATCCCGCAAAGCTCTCTTCGGTGTCCTGGACACGTTTACCGAGCCGGCCCGCATCAAAATGCCCGCATATAATGCCGCTGTTGCTATACACCGCAGCCACAGCGCCCGGGTAGGGCTGAATCTTCTCCACCTGCTCTTGAATAAGCTCAACCCCAATATCGCGGGTAAGCACGCCCGCAAAGCGTCCCTGTCTGGTGATAGGCGCACTCACCGTGGCCATAAACATATCTACTCCATCAATGGGGTACAAAAAAGGCCCGGTGAGAATCTCTTTTCCAGTTTGTTTGGGGATAAGGTAATACTCCCCTTCTCCGGGGATGTCATAGCCGACAAGGGTCTCCACCTGCACCCCTTGCCTTGTCTTTGACCAGTACGGGGTGAAGCGACCGGTATGGTCTGCGCCGGGAGTATCCGCCAATTCCGCGTCAAGGCCGTCCAGGGCATTGGGTTCCCAGACCATAGCCGCGCCGATGACCTCAGCCTCAGATTCAACCGTGGACGTAACCATAAGGGAGAAGAATTCCCGCCGGTCTTCCGGGGGTATCTTATCGGCGCGATCCATAACCTGCGCCAAGGCGCTGACCGCCGCGAGATGGCTGTCTAGCCATGCTTTGATGATGGCAGCATATTCTTCACTCAGATTGCTGATTTCATTATTCACCAACTCAGTGGTGCGTTTATGATTCAGATTGAGGATAATTCCCAGAGGGGTTAGGGTTCCTATCAGATTCAGAAGAGCAATCATGAGGAAGAATTTTACTCTGATTTTCATTAACGAGACTCCTTAGTAGTTTTCAAAATGTATATCTGCACTATACGGACTTGTAAGGTAATATACAAGGCTTCTCGCCGGGGAGAACGCGGCGCACGCTCAGGCAGGGCGGCGCTGACGACCGGAATCCCGCCCGCGCAGCGTGGAACGCCTCTCGCGCCTAGTTTGGTGTGTTTATCGATTCACCCACACGGTCATCTCGCCGGGGCTACGGTTGGTCCAGGCGTAGTAGGGGATGAAGCGGAGCGTCTTGTCTTCCATAGCGGACATAGCGGAATCCTCTATGGCGCGGTATAGCTCATCTTCCGCCCAGTCCTTCTCGCGTTTCCCAGTCATGGAGATTAACGTTACGCCTTCAAGGAGCGCCTTCTCGTACTTCACGGAGATGTTGGCGGCCTGTCCGACATGGAGGCGGCAAAGCTCTTTACCGTTGTCCGCCTCTTCTAGGCAATATACCACAGGCCCGCGCATGACAGCGGTTTTGCCTACGTCCTCCCGCACCTTCGGGTTTGCTTGCACAAACGTTACCGGCATATCAAAGGCAGCGCTAATGCTGTCGCCGTCTTTCCACTCGCGGTTAAACACGGCGTAAGCGTCTTCAACGGTAAAGGCCGCGTCCGCGCCGTTCAGCTTGAGCGCATAGTTCCGACACCAGCCGGGTATGCGCAGGCCGTAGCGGAAGCGTGCCGCTTCTTTCAAGTTGAAGCGGATGTTTACCAGCCCTTCCCAGGGGTAGTTAGTTTCAATGCTTATGGTAAGGTCTGTTCCACCGGGGGAAGCCTTAGCCTCGCTGCCCACATAGAGGTGGGTATAGACCGCGCCGGCGTTTTCCGAGTGTATGTATGAGCCTAATGAGGCGATGATCCTCGCCAGATTGGGGGGACAGCAGGCGCAGCCGAACCATTTTTGCCGCTCGATTCTGACATGGCTCATCCTTTGGTCTTTCAGGCAGGCTTCGGGGAGTGCTTCGAGCGGGTTCACATAGAAGAATGTTTTGCCGTCCAGGGACATACCGCTGATGATGCCGTTGTACAGGGTTTTCTCCAGCACATCAGCATAGACGCCGCGTGGAGCAATGGCGCTCATGCGCCGCGCAAAGAAGGCGAGGCCAATGGCGGCGCAGGTTTCGGCATATACGGTATCGTTGGGCAGACTGTAGTCGTAGGAAAAGGCTTCTCCGTAGGCGGACTGGCCTATGCCGCCGGTGATGTACATCTGGCGTTTCGAGACATTGGCGAACAGGGCTTCACAGGCCGCGATCAGTTCTTTGTCATTGGTAAGCCGGGCAAGGTCAGCCATGCCCGCGTAGAGATACATTGCCCGCACTGCGTGGCCTTCGGCGACGCGCTGTTCCCGCACCGGCTTGTGTGCCTGATGGTAGTGGTACTGTTCCCCTGCATCTTCCGGGCTGCCATTGCCGTTGTTGCGACATTCCTCAAGGGCAAAAAAGTAAGGACGCTTGCCCCGTTCATCAATAAAGTAGTGTGCCAGCTTGAGGTGTTTCTCGTCTTTAGTGATGGCATAGAGCCGTACCAGAGCCATTTCCGCAAGCTCGTGTCCCGGATAGCCGTGGACCTTGCCTTCTTCGGGGCCGATGTTCCGGTCGACGCAATCGGCGTAGCGGATCAGAGCGTCCATGAGCTTCCGCTTCCCGGTGGCCTCGTAATAGGCAATCGCTCCTTCCAGCAAATGCCCGAAGCAGTAAAGCTCGTGGTTGTCTTTTAGGTTGGTGAAGCGTTTATCCATACCATTGATGATGTAGTAGGTATCCAGATAGCCGTCGCTCTGCTGGGCATTGCAGATTATGTCAATCGTATGGTCCAGCGTTTTTTCCAAGTCTGGGTCAGGGCGCCAGACCAGGGAATAGGCCGCCGCTTCGATCCACTTGGCAAAATCGCTGTCCTGAAATACGCAACCGCCGTGACCAATGTCTCTGGGTACGCCATAGTCCAGTTCCGGGTGGGTCAGTTCCGCAGCCAGCTTGAAGTTCCGCACACAGTAGCTGGGTTCCGCGCTGGGAATACGGTCATTCAGCGCCTCCCACTGGTAGGGAATGACCTGGGTTCTGATCCGTTCCATGAAGGCCGTCCAGAAACCATCGTTGATAACGACCTTTTTCAAACCAATAAATTCGGTGTGTCTTGCGTTGTCCATAGTATCTCCTCAACTTACATAACCATAGCTAAGCCCATTACGCCTACATAATCAAGCCTGAGTGTCAGAGACATTACGCCAGCAAACTAAGCTTGTTATGCGACTCGCAACAACCGCCAAGCGGCAGACAAACACCGCTGAATGGCTCACAAAAACCGCTAAGCGACAGACAAAAACCGCTAAGCGACAAATAAAAACCGCCAAGCCACTGACAAAAACCGCTGAATGGCTCATAAAAACCGCCAAGCGACAGACAAAAACCGCCAAGCGACAGACAAAAACCGCCAAGCAATAAACAAAAACCGCAAAGAGACACATAAAAACCGCCAAGCCCCAGACAAAAACCGCTGAATGGCGCATAAAAACCGCCAAGCGATAAACAAAAACCGCCAAGCGTCAGACAAAAACCGCTAAACGACTCAAAAAACCCGCCAAGCGTCAGAAAAACACCGCCAAGCATTAGACAAACACCGCTAAACGACAGACAAAAACCGCTGAATGGCTCATAAAAACCGCCAAGCAACAAACAAAAACCGCCAAGCGTCAGAAAAACACCGCCAAGCATTAGACAAACACCGACAAGCAACAGACAAACACCGCTAAACAGCTCACAAATACCGCCAAGCGTTAAACAAACACCGCTGAATGGCTCACAAATACCGCTAAGCGACAGATAAACACCGCTGAATGGCTCACAAATACCGCTAAGCGACAGATAAACACCGCCAAGCGTCAGAAAAACACCGCCAAGCATTAGACAAACACCGACAAGCAACAGACAAACACCGCTAAACAGCTCATAAATACCGCCAAGCGACAAACAAAAACCGCCAAGCGTTAAACAAACACCGCTGAATGGCTCACAAATACCGCTAAGCGACAGATAAACACCGCTGAATGGCTCACAAAAACCGCCAAGCAACAAACAAAAACCGCCAAGCTATAAAAAAGAACCACCAAGCGGCAGATAAAAACCGTTGAACAGGTCGCAAGAACCGCCAAGCGATAGACAACAACCGCTGAATGGCGCGTAAACACCGCCAAGCAGCAGACAAATACCGCTAAATGGTTCACAAGAACCGCCAAGCGATAGACAACAACCGCTGAATGGTTCACAAGAACCGCCAAGCAATAAACAAGAACCGCTGAATGGCTCACAACAACCGCAAAGCGTTAGACAAAAACCGCCAAACAACAAATAAACACCGCCAAGCGGCAGACAAACACCGCCAAGCGACAAATAAAAACCGCCAAGCAATAAACAAAAACCGCTGAATGGTTCAAAAACACCGCCAAGCGACAGATAAAAACCGCTGAATGGCTCACAAAAACCGCTAAGCAACAAATAAACACCGCCAAGCGGCAGACAAGAACCGCTAAGCGACAGACAAATACCGCTGAATGGCTCATAAAAACCGCCAAGCAATAAACAAATACCGCTGAACAGGTCGCAAACACCGCCAAACAATAAAAAAGAACCACTGAATTGCTCACAACAACCGCCAAGCGTTAGACAAACACTGCTAATCTAATGTGAGTTCGATGGCGCCCCATAGTAAGTCCGCACACTTGCCCGATTACTAGGTGGAACCGGCGCCTGATCCATGCCTGATCATCCGCGTGATCAGGACATGATGACAGGCGCGTTTTGTTCCTACCAAACTCATGTTACTTTAGGGCGCTGGTGTTGTTAGCACGTATTCTCTTTCACGAAATCCGCGCCTTCATCAATGCGGCCAAATACCAGCCCTATAATCGTGCCGGCACAGCCGTAATAGAGGGCGAGGCGACCGGTGTCGCCCTCAACAAGGCAGGCGCACGGGAAGCATAGGTTAGGCACGCCGCCTCTAGCCCTTTACCGCGCCAATAGTGATGCCTTCGACAAAGAATTTCTGGAAGCACAGGAAGATCACGACTACCGGCAACGCTACGAGCGTGGAGGCGGCCATGAGCAAGCTATACTCAACCTCATGCTGGGACCTAAAGAATTGTAGACCTATCGAGAGGGTGTACATCTGCTGGTTTTGCAGGTAAATAAGGGGACCGAGGAAGTCATTCCACGCGCCCAAAGCCGTGAAGATCGCTACAACCGCGATGACTGGTTTCATCAGGGGAAGTATGAGTTTCGCAAAAATCTCAAGCTCATTTGCGCCGTCTATGAAACCCGCCTCGGAAAGCTCCTTGGGTATGGTCAGGAGGTACTGCCGCATCATGAAGATGTAGAGCGCCGAACCAGTATAGGCCGGTATGGTGAGCGGGTAAAACGTGTTAATCAAACGGAATTTTGCGAAGATGTCAAATAAGGCGACTAAGACGACTGGAAAGGGGATAAACATGGTGGCGATCACGATGTAGAACAGCTTCTCCCGTCCGGGCCAGTCAATGCGGCTGAACCCATACGAAATGAGCGAGTTCGAGAATATGGCGCCAATCACACAGAAGACCACGATGGTGAGTGAGTTCATCATGTAGCGGAAAAAAGGGATGAACTGTACCGCTTCCGCGTAATGTTCGGGATGAATCTCGCGGGGAAAGAGCGTGGGCGGGGCGGCGCGGAGTTCCTGCGTCCCTTTGAGGGAGGTAACGATCATCCAGTAGTACGGCATGAGGAATAGCAGGCACATGATCGCCAGCACAGTGCGCGGTATGATCTTTTCGTAGATTACCCGCCGGGCTTTTTGCTGTTGAATACTGCCTCGTTTTATATCGTTCATAACAGCCTCCTAATCGTAGTTGACCCAACTGCGTCCCCAGCGGAACACCACCATGGCAATCACCACGCTGACGGCGAAAAACACGACCGAAAGACAGGCCGCGTATCCCATGCGCGAATACTTAAACGCATTCTGATAGATATAAAGCACGTAGAAGAAGAGCGAGTTCTGCGAGCCCACTGTACCGCCACGTGCGCCACCCGAAATGATGAATGCCTGCGTGAAGACTTGCAGTGCGCCTGACAGTCCCATGATGAGTTGGTATAGAATGATAGGTGTCAGCATGGGTAGAGTGATGGAAAAGAAGCGCCTGAATACGCTGGCGCCATCTATCTCGGCTGACTCATACAGGTCGCGTGGTATAGACCGCAGCGAGGCGAGGAAGATGAGCGCCGGTCCCCCCGCGCCATACTGCGCAAGTATCACGAGCGAAGGCTTGGTGAAGCGTGGATCGCCTATCCAGTCGATGAAGGGCAGCCCTATTGCCACGAACAGACGATTCATAAGCCCGTACTGAGGATTGGTGAACAGTATCCACACGAATACGAGTGCGAAGGCTGGCAGAATTGAGGGCAGATAGAGAATGGCGCGATACACAGCAACTTCCCGCACTTTCTGATTCATGGCGAGAGCCAACGCGATGGCGACCACGATACCTATAGGTACCGCGAGTGCGGTATAAAAAAGCGTGTTGTAGATGGTTGTAGGCACGAGAGGATCGGTGAAGATATCTTTGAAGTTTGCTAACCCTGAAAACCTCGGCGTTCCAATACCGCTGTATTCGGTCATACTGAGGTAAAAGGAATAGCCGATGGGATATATCTGCAACACGAGAAAGCCAATGAGCCATGGTGAGATAAACAAAAGCCCGTTACGCAGATTGCGCTTGACTGATCGAGTCAATGTCATAGTTCGCTCCTTAATAAAATCATAAAAAAGGGGCAGTTCCGACTCTGAAACCACCCCTGACCAGAGCGGATTTTTACGCCGCTACGATGCGCGTTGTCCCGACGGTACCGTAGCGACATAAAACGTCTTTTCCTACTGTAGAGGCAAAAATTTATTGAGCTGGGGCTGTACCTGTTGTTCAGCTTGCTGTAAGGCTTCAAGCGGCTGCTTCACATTCTGCACTACCATATCCTGAGCGGTTGAGAGGGCATCCCAGTACAGAGCGCCTACCGGGAGGGATGGGCGGCTCTTGGTGAAGGAGAGTGCGAGGCGGAAGTAAGACTGCTTTTCGGTATAGATAGACTCGTCGTTGGATATTTCAATGAGTGTGGGGCAATGGCCGCTGTCGCGGGTATAGATGCGCTGACCTCCGGCACCGCACGCCCAGTGAATGAATTTGATCGCCGCCTCTTTGTTCTTAGAACCGGTAGGCACTACGAAGCTCCACCCGCCGGCCCATGTTGAAGGCGAGTCACCCGCATTCGCCGAAGGGATGTAGGTGATGTCATAGTCGATTTCAGGAGCGTAAGTGCGCATAGTATTGATGAACCAGTCGCCTGTTACCGTCATTGCAAGGTTTCCGGTGATGAAGGGGTGCTGCTGGGGCGGATTGTTGGTGGGCATATAGCTGGAAATAAAGGTCTGTACTTCTTTGACACCCATTCGTTGATTGTAGTCATAAAGATACTGGAAGCCTTTTACCACGCCGGGGTCTGTTGGGGTAACTTTTCCGGCCTTCATGTCGGCGAAAGAACCACCAAACAGGAATCCCCACGTATAATGCCAGCCTTGTTCCGCTTGGGGAATGAAGCCAATGCGGGTATAGTTGCCCTGCGCATCTTTTTTATCGAGGAGGCGAGCGATTTCCTCCAAGCGTGCAAGGGTGATGGGCTTTCCACTGGACTTATCTAGTTCAGCCGGATCAACGCCGACCTCACGCAGCAGGTCTTTCCTGTAGAAAAGGCCGCGAGTATCAGTATCAAAAGGAAGCCCATAAGTCTTACTCCGGTACTGAGCTTCCTCCCACGCGAAGGGGAGGTATTTATTCTTGAGGTTACTATCGAGTTTAGCGAGATCAACGGTAAGATCTTCAAGTAGACCATCAGAAGCACGTTGTGCCACAGTAAAGCGGTCAAGCATATAAACATCAGGTCCAGTACCACCACGTACAGCGGTCATGAGGCTCGTAACATCAGTTTCCGACCCTGGAACTTGCACAAACTCCACTTGTACAGCCGGATTAGTGGCGTTGTACGCCTTGACGATGTTTTCTAATACACCATTATCGGGTGGTCCGTGGGATGTCCAGAAAACAACCTTGCTAGATTGGGAGCCCCCCCCCCCCCCCCTGTTGCCCATTGGCAAAGCCAAAGGATACGGCGAAGATAAGCATTGCGCTTACCAAAGATACAATACGTTTCATCATGATGAAACTCCTCCAAAAAAGTGATTTCACCAGCTTACGCTGATGCATCAGTCTACACTGATGAATAAATTAATTATAAAACCAGTCCAAAGGGATATGTCAAGCAAAATTTTCAAATTTTGTGAAAGAAAAGCGACATGGACAATCTAAGCAAGAATCGCGCTAACTCTTGCTTTCCTCGGCCTCTGTTGGTTGCCCACCTGGGAACACGGTGGAGACGTTGTTGTCAGAGACCTTAGTGTCTTAACCGCCATACCTAAGCCTGTTACTTCGCCATACTATTTTAACGTGAGTTCATGTGAGTTCGACAGCGCCCCACAGTAAGTCTGCACACTCGCCCGGTTCTAGGTGGAACCGGCGTCCGATCCAGCACTGATCGTCTGTCTGATCAGTGCTGGATGACAGGCGCGTCTTGTCCCCGCCGAACTCATGTTACTTTAGGGCGCGGGTTTCGTTAGCACTTGTTTTCTTTCACGAAATCAACGACTTCATCAATGCGGCCAAACACCAGCCCCGTAACCGTGTCAGCACAGCCGTAGTAGATAGCGAGGCGACCGGTGTCGCCGTCAACGAGGCAGGCACACGGGAAGGTTACATTAGGCACGTCGCCAACACACTCGTAGATTTCGCGGGGGTTGATGAGGTAGGGGCGACTGCGGGCGATGACCTTCCACGGCTCATCAATGTCCAGTAATGCCGCGCCAAAGCTGTAGACAAAGCCGTTACAACTGGTGAGAACGCCATGGTAAAACAGGAGCCAGCCTTCGCTGGTTTCGATGGGCGCGGGGCCAGCGCCGATCTTGGTGCTTTGCCAGGCACTCTGCCAACCATTAGGCGCCATGACATGGCGGTGTTTACCCCAGAACGTGAGCTCAGGGCTTTCGGAGTACACGATGTCGCCGAATGGCGTATGGCCGGAATCGCTTGGGCGGCTGTACATGGCGAAGTTGCCGTGAACTTTGCGAGGGAAAAGCACGCCGTTGCGGTTGTAGGGCATGAGCGCGTTCTCCATGATGTAGAACTGCTCGAAGTCCTCGGTGTAACCCAAACCAATACAGGGACCATGGTAGCCGTTACACCAGATGATGTAGTAACGGTCTTCGATGAAGACAACGCGGGGGTCGTACTTGTACTCGGAGTCCGGCAGGGACGGGTCGGTTTTGATGAAATCAATCGGGTCGTCTTTGATGTTCCACGAAAAGCCGTCTTTGCTTTTGCCCGCGAAGATGTTCATGCGGCGAGCTGTGTCGTCGCAGCGGAAGACGCCGGCGAATTCGCCTCTGAAAGGCACTACCGCGCTGTTAAAGATGCTGTTCGACCGCTTGGTAAGGTCGCGTGGGATCACGGGGTTTCCTGAATAGCGCCACAGCACTTCTTTTCGGCCTTTGCTGGGCGCATCCTGCCAGGGAATGTTTGGCAGGGCGGACACGTTCTTTAACTGTATACTCATAAATACTCCTTGCGCCGGTTTACCGGCATAAAATGTTAACCTTTCACCGCGCCGTTGGCTAAACCCGCGTAGATTTGCTTTTGGCACAGGATGAAGATGATGAGCGCCGGGATAATCGTGATGATGACGCCAGCGCAGATGAAATTATACTGATTACCCATAGGTCCCGTGAAGGTGTACAGCGACGTTGCCACAACCGAAAAGCGGTTCTTGTCTTGTAGATAGAGGTTCGCCATGTAGTATTCGTTATAGGTGCCAACGCCTTTGAGGATCATACAGGTTACGATTGCGGGCTGGAGCAGGGGGAACAGTATCTTGAAGAAGACGCCGAAGTAAGTGCAGCCGTCGATGATTGCCGACTCGTCTAGCGATACCGGCAGGTTCACGAAAAACTGTAGGAAGATGTAGATGGAGATAACGTCAGTGCCAAGCATGAGGATGATGTAACCGTGCATTGTGTTGATAAAGCCAAGTGTATACATGATTTGGTACACGGTTACCTGCATTGCCACACCCGGAACCAACGCTGCCAGGAGAAAGAGGCTGCGTATCAGCTCGTTGCCACGGAACTTGAAACGGTTCAGCACAAAGGCCAGCATTGAGCTTATCAGCACTGAGCCGCCCAGCACGAATATGAGGATAATCGCTGAATTAACAAAAGCGAGTCCCATATTGGCGCTCTTCCACGCGGTGGTGAAGTTGTCGAAGTATGCCCATGTTTGGGGCGGGGTCATCACGGTTGTTGTGCTGTACTCCTCGGCGCTCTTGAACGCTGTTATCACGATGGAAACCAGCGGATACAGCGCCACAAAGCCGACGAAACACAACGCCACGTATTGCAGTATCAACAGTATCGCCTTTTTGACGATAGCAAGGCTGTTTCCTGTTGCCAAAGCGCCGCGTGCGCCGTTCTTTGCGCTTATAATCGCGCTCATAGTGCGCCTCCTTTGTTGCCGGCGACTACGAGACGACGCTTCATTGCGCGGCGTTCACCAAAGGTATAGCCGTTTTCGTCAGGTTCAAAAAAGACTCTAAAGACGAGCTTTTGGAACAAGGTAACGATGATAATGATCATCATCAGGACTACTGCCATTGCGGACGCGAGGCCGACGCGCTGTAGCTCATGGGCGAGGCGGTTCATAATGATAAAATAAGTGCCAGTGTCAAAGGTGCCGTTGGTGATAACGTAAGGCGGCTCAAAGGCACTGATAGAACCAGTAATCGAGAGGATGAGGTTCAGAACAACAATGGTCTGTATGCTTGGCATGATGATATGCCAGAACTTGTGCCAACTGGTAGCGCCGTCGATGTCAGCGGCTTCGTACAACTGCGGGTCAACCGCCATAATCGCGCCGATGAAGAGTACCATGTTTTGTCCCAGATAGCGCCACACCGATGTTGCCGCCAGCATGAAGTTATTAACATCAGTGTCGCGGAGCCAGTATGGGAGGCTTGCCTGACTGATGCCGAGCGTTGTCAGTAAGGAATCCAGCACAAAGCCGCGGGTAAAGAAGAACTTGAAAATGAAGCCGATGGCAATACCGTTCACGAGATAGGGAAAAAAGATAATGCCCTTGAAGACATTGCCGCCCCGGATACCGAAACTGAGCAATGTAGCAAAGAATAGCGCCAGCCCCAACTGCACAAACGATGCCAGCAAATAGTAGAGGCTGAGCCTCAGTGAGGTAAAGATGTCAGGGCGAGTAAAGACATCAAAGTAGTTCTGCAAGCCGACGAAGGTACGCCTGCCGATGTACTTCATGTCATAGAGACTGAAACGTATCATGTTAAAGAAAGGAAAATAGGTAAACAGGAACAATAACAGTAACGGCGCGAGCATAAACGTAACTGTTACCACGATTTGCTGATGCCGTATGTTCATAAACCAGCGTCGCAGGTTCATAGGGCAGCCTCCTTGTGTCAGATTGAAAGTAACCACGAAGGCAGTATGCTTCGTGGTTACTTTTCTCTTCTTAATCTTACTTGATCGTTACGTTGTACCTTCTTTGGGCGGCGGACCAGCGGGCATTCCAGTCGTCAACGATCTCCTTGAGCGTTTTGTTGCCGCGAATAGCGGCTTCAGCGATGTCTATAACGTGCTGGTTGGTCATGTTAATGGCGACCTCTGACTGGGTTTTGATGCGTTCCAGCAGGTCTTCCTCACCGGGAAGCGCGGGATTATCGGCAACCAAGTCGATACCAGCGAAGGCGCTAAGCGTTGGCGGCGGCTCTCGTCCTTTTACCGTGGGAATACCGCCCTGGTCATAGTCGAAGTTCGACTGTTCGACGAGGTACTTGATGTAGAGCATGGAGGCGATACGGGCGTTCCGTGACGAGTTCTTGTTCACGCCGTAGTTGTAGTCAGCGCCGGCGCCAGCGTACTGCTTGCCCTTAACCGTGATGGGGAAGGGCATATAGCCAATGTCCGCAACATTCGGACCAGCTTCCTGCATTTGGGTAATTGCCCAGCTTCCCAGAACCATTGTGGCGATCTCGCCACGGTTCATCATGCCCTTACTACCCTCCCAGTCGGTGGTAGTGGGGTCATCTTCGACCAGGCCGCGTCGTATGGCCTCGTACAGCACGGAGTACACTGCATAAGGGCCAGTACCGTCGCCGCGGTCCGAGAACGGATTTGCGGCGTGGGGCAGTATCTGGTTCATGAAGTTGGGATCGCCGGTGGCGCTGCCACTGATGTAAGCGTCCCACGCGCCCATAGTCCAGCCTGCCGCGAAGTTGGTGTAGAGGGGAATAGCGCTGGTATTGTCCTTAATCTTCTGCAACGCGGCGAGGAACTCGTTCGACGTTCTCGGCAGTGGATTAATACCGGCTTGCTGATAAATTCTCTTGTTGTAAAGAATTCCCTGCACGTTGTTAGTTGATGACAGCCCGTAAACCGTGTTGTTAAACATACGGTTGTCGGCAAACTGATAGGTCTGACTGAGGGTAGTGAGCGCGCCAAGTGGCTGAAAGTAGTTCTCAAGCTCACTGACACCAATAGTAGTGGGGATCATGCAGAGGTCGCCCCAGTTTGGCGTTGACAAACGCATAGTGATGGTCTCCGCATAGTCAGTAATTGCCTCGTACACGATCTTGATGTTGGGATACATCTTCTGAAAGTCGGCGATGTAGCGCGGGAACACCGTGCTAACAATGTCAGTACGGTGGGTTTTAACCTGAATCGTAACGTTCAGGTCGGTGTAATCCTGTCCCAGCCTTAACTGGTCAATGGTAGGCAGGTCAGAGGCGGCAGCCGTCGTTCCTCCTGTTGACGTCTGTGCGCCAGACGCGAATACGCTTCCTGCCACGATAGCCGCGACCAAAAGCCCTAAAACAAGCTTTTTCATAAAGTCCTCCAGAATACAATAATGTGTTACCTTAAAATTTAAGTAACTAATGAATAGGTTATAGGCAGTATTTTAGTTTGTCAATAAGTTTATAAAAACATTGACGATCAGTTTTTTAGTTAATAAAATAAGGTATGCTAGGTTATGGCTAGACATACCTGACATACCGCTAAAGCGGGGAACGCCCTACCGTATCGTATGGCAGGCGAATTTTTTAAGGAGGAATCTTATGAGTAAAAAGTATCTATGTGTCGGAAGTATCGCTGTATCAGTGGCGGTACTCTGCGGCTGTTCGTCCGTGAAGGATGGAGGTAAAACACGCCTCCCCTCAGGGGGTACTGAGACCGCGAAGGTCTGGAGCTTTGACACAGATACTGCTGGATGGCAGGTTGCCACTGGTGAGCATTACGCTTACGGGGCTGGAGAACCGGAACTTGAGTGGGACAACAGTCTTGGTGATGGGATGGTGAAGTTTACGGCGCAGTACGACGCCTCGGTGGGCTGGAGTGAACCAAAAATCAAGACCACTATCGCTCCCACGCTTGATGTATCAGGTTACAACACCTTTAGCTTTGATTTCTATTTCGATCCCTCTATCACCAGTGCTGGCAGCCTCCAGTACAAGATATTCTCAAATGGTGGTATTGATAACAACGCGACCATCGTCAATCTGAAAAATGATAGTAGCGTGGGTACGGCTGTTGCTAGCACTTCTTATAGGAAAGTAAGCGTAACAACGGAGCTGACCAGCAATCTCACGACAATAGCCGACCTGACCCTAGGCATTATCGGGGGAAGTACGGACTACTCAGGCGCGATGTTCATCGACAACATTAAGTTCAGCTATGTTACCGCGCCGCCCGGACAAGATCAGACGGCAATCACCAAGACCCCGAATGTAACCGGCACTCAGGCGCCCGCTCTGAGCCTTCCCGCGTCAGTACGGCTTGTGGACGGGGAAGCCACTGCGGAAACTGCGCGGCTCTACGCCTATCTTAAAGCGATTGGCAATACGGACAAGGTAATCTACGGCCACCAGAATGACCTGCACCATAAACGCGGGACAGCGTATTCAGGATCAACGCAGTCTGATACTAAGGATATTACCGGTTCCTTCGCGGGAATCATGGGTATTGATACCCTGTCTATCATTGGGAACGAGTATCCTGGAAGCACGGTTCGTACTGGCGACCCTGATTACGACGCGGATCCCATAGCGGGATCCGCAAAACTCAGCATCCATGCGGCGCGGGAAGGGGCCATAGTTACCGTTTCTACACACTTCCCCAACTTTAACTATGTAAAGGAATCGGGTGATTGGAACTCATACACACCCGGCACCCTCACAGGAGATGTGATGCTGCGGATACTTCCCGGCGGAGACCTGAACGGGCTTTTCAACGAGTACCTGGACAAGATCGCCACCTATGCCCACCTGCTGGAGACGGCTGGCGTGCCATTGCTGTTCCGGCCATTCCATGAGCATAACGGCAGCTGGTTCTGGTGGGGAAAAGCATTCTGTACACCAGAAACCTATAAAAACGTTGTCCGCTATACTGTGGAATATCTACGGGATATCAAGGCCGTTCACAACTTCCTGTATGTGTACTCCCCAAACGGACCATTCAGCAATAAGGACGATTACCTGGAACGGTATCCAGGAGACGAGTACATTGATGTTATTGCTTTTGATTACTACGATAACTCCAATGGCAATGATTCGTGGATGAATACCTCTCTGGCGAACACGATCAGTCTGGTCGATGGCATTGCGCGGGAGCGTGGAAAAGTTTCAGCGGTTGCCGAGACCGGTATGAGCACGAGCGGCATCGCTACTAACACACGGCAAACATGGTTTACCGATGTGCTTGACAAGGTGTCCGCTTCCAATATGGCCTACTATCTGGTATGGGCGAATTTCTCAGGCGGAACCAATTACATGGCTCCCTATAAAACCTCCGCCACGACCGGGCATCCAATGGTTGATACCTTCATCGACTTCTATAATAACGATAACTCCATCTTCGCTAACGGAACTGGTTTCTACGGCTTAACTAACGCGATCTCGATAAGCTCCGCGACTCAAGGAAGCAAAGGCTTTGTCCTCGCCCCAGCCGGCGGCGCGTATATTGAAAACGCGCTAACACTCCGGGCAAGCGTGAAAAACGCGGCGGGGCAGATCAGCTTTGTACTTACCAACACCGGCCATGAGCTTACCAAAAACGCGACTCTGGATTCGTCAGCTCCCCCAGGAGTTACTTGGTACAAGGTTGACTTAAGCGCGGCTGAACTGGCGGCTTTTGGGACAGAAACAACGCAGGGAACCATCGCGCTGAAAGACAGAACGACAACGCTGTCTACAATAACCGTATATTTCGGAACCAAGCCGGTTCGTACTGACCTCAATATGGTTGACGATTTCGAGTTCCACTATGGCTCAGACGAAGTGTTGAATAACGCATGGTCAGGCAATTCCGGCGCTGATTGTAGTAATACGGTAAGGTTATCCACCACGGAAAAGCGGAGCGGTACGTACGGCATGACATTCGACTACACCCTGAGTGTTTCCGGTGGCGAGGGTTATACTGGCAGAACCTATTCCTACGGCGGAGACTGGTCAGACTATGACGCGCTCCAGCTATGGATCAAGCCTGATGGCAAGAACCAGAAGGTCGTTATTCAGGTGCGTTCAGATAACGAGGACTTCGAGGTATTCCTCAATGAGGTCGAGATTAGCGCAGGCACACCCTTTGCTGGAACTACGGCGGCAAAACTGGTAACCCTGCCTTTCAGCGTGTTCAAAGGCAAGAGTAACGGAACCTTCAATAAGGCAAACATTACGAGTTTTGGTCTCTGGGTAAATACGATTGATACTGGCTACAATTATGCCGGAGGGAACCTACACTCGGTGTTGTACTACGATGATATTAAAGCGGTTAAGAGCAATGGTTTAACATCAGTCCGTTTTGAATAGACCCTAGTTTGGAAGAAAGGCCGCAGACCATACCCATAACTTGTTGTGGTTTGTTTACAACACCACAACAAGCCCTTGCCATAGACGCGACAGGGCAAGACTATTCAAGGAATCAGCGTACAAAAAGACCTAGTCTCAGACTCTGAGTAGGGCGTCCCGAACTTCGGGACAGGGAGCCGAGAGTTCGGGACGGGGAGCCCGAACTTCGGGCAAGGTGTCCCGAACTTCGAGACGTGGAGCTGAGAGTGCGGGACGGGGAGCCGAGAGTCTGTGGAGGGTGTCCCGTTGTATGTGTAGGGCGTCCCGAACTTAGGGACGGGGCGCCGAGAGTCTGAGTAGGGTGTCCCGAAGTCTGAGTAGGGCGTCCCGAACTTCGGGACGGGGAGCCCGAACTTCGGGCAAGGTGTCCCGAACTTCGGGACGAGGAACTGAGACTCTAGGACAGGTGTCCGAGAGTCTGGGCAAGAAGGCTTCTGTTTGTGGGCGCGGTAGGGGTATTTAAGGAATCAGCTTGCAAAAAGGCTTTCACGCAGCTCTTCCGCGTGGGTGCGCATCTTCTTGAGCGCCCTGATTTCGATCTGGCGCACGGTTTCTGGCGAAAGGCCCAGCTTTTTGCTGATAGTGCGGAGTGTGTACTTCTTGTCGCCGTTAAGCTGGTACCGGTACATGAGTACCCGTTTCTCGTTAGCCTGTAAGCGGTTCAGGATACGCAGGGTGTCGTCGTGAGAGAACTGCCGGAAGAACTCGCACTCTGGACTGTAGGTGTAGTCCTCGTGAAGTTCGAGTATCGAGAGGGTATCGTCCTCTTCGTCATCAGTCTCAAGGGAGAGCTGAGAGCTTGTCATGTTGAGAACGAAGTTGACTTCCTCAACAGAAACTCCCAAATCATCGGCTATTTCCTGGGCGCTTGGCTGCCGTGATAGGCGCTGGGTCAGCGCATGAATGTTTTGCTGGATTTTGCGGAGTATCTCTTCCTTCCGGTGCGGCAGGCGAATGGCGCGACGCTTGTTGGTCAGGAAACGGGTGATAGACTGCCGTACCCACCAGTGCGCGTAGGTTGAGAAACGCAAGTGCCGCTTGTGGTCATATTTCTCAGCGGCGTACATGAGGCCCATGTTTCCTTCCTGAATAATGTCCATAAAGGCAACGTCCGGTGTTTTATAGGAGCAGGCGATCTTGACCACCAGCCTCAGATTGGATTCGATCAGCTTCTGCCTGGCGGCCTTGTCTCCCGCCTGTATCTGTCTGGATAACTCAAGCTCTTCCTCAAAACTCAGCAAGGGTATCTTCTTTATTTGGGTAAAATATGTCCACAAAAGATCATCCGCGGCAGGGACCTTGGTTTTGGCTAGATTGTTTTTTTTCTGTTTGGTGTTCACAACAGACCTCCTGATAATACCCTGTATAAAGCTATTCCCGTGCCAAGAGCTGTACTGTTGTGTTAATTTATTATATTACAATTAAATAGATGTGTAGATAACGGCAGATAATCCTTATATAAGCGAATTCTGTGTATGATATTTCATACAATACTTAGTATAATTTCAATACGTTTTCCCCTAGATGATGAATTCGGAGTTAGGCTATACTCATGCCTTATGGAAGATTGTATCTTTTGCAAAATCGCGCATGGAGAGATACCAGCGCGGAACATTTATGAAGATGATGAAGTGCTGGCCTTTCACGATGTGTCCCCGCAAGCGCCAATACATTTTCTGGTGATACCCAAGCGGCACATCAGGAACATCATGGAGACGGATGACAGCCTGCTTCTGGGGAAGCTACTTTATCAGGCGCAGAAACTGGCTGCCGCGCTTGGTTGCGCGGAAAACGGCGCTCGTTTTGTGATTAACTGCAAATTCGACGGGGGCCAGACCGTAGACCACCTTCACATCCACGTTCTCGGCGGTCGTCCCCTTGCCTGGCCTCCGGGTTAAGCGCACTCACCCGCAAGCGTGCTCACCCGCAATGGAGCGGAGAAAGCTAGGGTAGGTTACGCTTGCGGCTTCGGCGCTGTCGATGCTGACCGGGCCGGACGCGCCAAGCGCCGCCACTGCGAGGGCCATTACTACGCGGTGGTCGCCGTGGCCATCAACCTCGCCGCCCCGAACTTTGCCCCCCTGAATGATGAGCGCGTCAGGGCGTTCCGCGCAGCAAATACCGAGCTTTCCCAGTTCAGTGGCCATAACCGCGATGCGGTCGGTCTCCTTGATACGTGCGTGAGCCACATTGACCAGCGCGGTTTCCCCCTCAGCATAGCTGGCGGCCACAGCCATGATGGGCAAAAGGTCAGGCGTGGCGTTCAGGTCGAAGACGCCGCCGCGCAGTGGCCTATTTCGGGAAACGCTGACGCCTTGTTCTGTCCAGTTCACTGTACAGCCCATGTGAGCCAGCATATCAAACATGAGCTTGTCGCCCTGCGCGTCAGCCGGATCAAGGCTGGGCAGACTAAGCGGCCCACCCGTGATTGCCGCAATACACGCTGGAAACGCGGCTGAAGAAAAATCCGCAGGAACCGGGCCGTTCATAGGTGTATAGCTATGTCCCCCATAAAGGCGGAAGTAGGAAAAGTCCGGCGCTTTCTCATACACAATTCCCTGTGAATCAAGGTACGAAAGGGTAAGCTCGATATACGGCTTTTCGTTGAGCAGAGGCACATCGATCTCAATGACAACACCTTTCTTTGCGAGAGGCGCGGCCAAAAGCAGCGCCGAAAGGTATTGGCTCGTGGGACACTCAAGGCGCACCCGTCCGCCCGTAAACGGCCCCTGTATCGTGATTGGCGCACACCCATTGTCTGCGGCCTGCGTCCAGACGCCCAAGCCGGCAAGCGCGGCAAGGAGCGGCGCGGCGCTCCGCCTGCGAATCTGCTCATCACCAGTAAACGTTACCGGACCAGTTCCCAAAGCCGCGATAGCCAGCGCCAGAAAGAGCGTGGTGCCGGAGTTACCCACATCAAGCGGCTCTGACGGCGCGGCAAGCGCGGTTCCCACGCCCCGCGCCGTGTAGCGTATAAGACGCCTGCCGTCCGCGTCCGGCGGGTTAGGACACTCCGCGTCAAAGCCGCGCTCTTCAATGATAGACGCGCCGAGAGCGCGGCATACTGCCACACAGGAACAGGCGTCCAGTGAATCCAGCGGATAATCAATAGTAGAAACCCCGTTACTCAGCGCCGCGATGAGCAGCCGCCTTATGGTATGGGACTTAGAAGCCGGAACACGAAACGTTCCGTTTATCAGGTGGGGAGAAACAACAACGCGCATAGCCTAACTCCATATACAAGTTGAGCCTGTTCCAAAACACCGGCCAAATAGTCTCAGGTTACTTCATCAGTTGCTGAGACTATTATAACGGCCAATGTATCTCAAGCTCAAGTTTTGGAAGTTACACGAAGCCTCTTTATGCTACTTCGTGTAACCTGAACAAAAGCTCCGGCTTTAGTTGCCCATATAGCGCCTATACGCGCCTTCGTGGATTGCCAGATAGCGGTCGAGCCCCATGCGGTTAAGCTGCGTCATGTAGGCGTCCCATTCAGCCGTAATACCGCCTTCTGTAATCCACTTCGACCGCGAGCGATCCATGTATGAAGTGATGTCAGAGCTGAGTATGGCAAGCTCGTCCAGTTCCTCAACCGTGTAAGAAATGCGAGGGAACGGCGTTGTAACATATTCCTTGGTGAGTTTGTCGATTTCCAGCTTGAAGCCGTCCCCAGATTCCGGGTTGAGCTTGAGCTTGCTCTCAAACGCGGGACTGGCATAGCCTGGGCCAAAGTCCCGGAGACTCTGCTCCCAATACCATGCGTCGGCACTGGTACCAGCGGGCGGGGCGTTGAGTTCGTACGTGCCGTCACTGTTCGCCTTGATTACCGTGCCAACAGCGCCCCAGAAGTTCTGTATCGTCGCCTCATTCGTGTAGAACTGGTCAGCCCAACGTGCCGCTACTTCCGGTGTTTTACAAAAGGTCGTTATCGACATTTCGTTGCCGGAGATAGCCCACACGCCATTGGGATCGCCCTGAGCGTAACGCTTACCGTCAGGGCCAATCAGCGGCGCTATGGCAATGTACTCGCTGCTCCAGCCGCCAAATACCGCGTCCGGCGTCCACTGGTACGACATACCAACGCGGGAAGCCCCCGGATTCTGGTACTTGCCGTTCCGCATGGTATCATCCTGGGTAAACATCTCTGGATCAAGCAAACCATCAGCATAGAGCCTCGCCATGTACGCAATACCATCACGGTATTCCGGGATGGCGCGTATATCAACGACTTTGCCATCTTTAACCATGAGGTTCAGTTCATTGCAATCGAGTATGCCAAAGGGCGTGAGAAAGTCCACCTTGTACCCATCGGTGTATGGGATTTCGTCATTGAGGTTGCCGTTTCCGTTAGCGTCCTGTTCCTTAAACGCCTTCAGCACATTGTAGAGATCGTCGAGGGTCTGCGGTTCAGCGAGACCGAGGCGGTCAAGCCACGTCTTGTTGATGATGGTCATGTTACGGGTGATAGGTCGCGCCGGCAGGCGGGCAGGCAAAGAGTAAATCTTGCCGTCAGGCGCGGTTGCGGCGCGGCGCAGTTCCGGCGTTTCCGCAAAAGCCGCTTTCAGGTTAGGCATATACTTGTCAATGAGATCGTCGAGCGGGATGAAGTAGTCACGGTTGTTGGAAATATCAGTGGTGTTAAAGGTCTGGTTACCAATGGCGATGTCCGGCATATCGCGGCTGGCAAAAAGCAGCGACTTCTGCTCATTCCAGTCACTGGATGACTTCACTTCCCAGACAATGTCCACGTTACTGTCCCGCTCAAGCTGCTGCAGAAAGGCGTTTGCCTCAAAGGTGTTACCCATACTGCCCCAGCGCATAGTAATCGCCCTGAGCTGAACCGGCGTATCAACAATGGGTAAACCAGTTTCGTGGAAACCAATGGCATTAGCAACAGTCGCGCTCTGTGCGCTGCTTGTGGCAGCCGCTGTCCCACCCGTCTTATTGCCGGAACATCCCCCAAGGATACCCAGCGCCGTCAGCGAGGCAATAACGATGCCCGCTGTTTTCTTTGTGTTATTCATAACACGTTCCTCCTATAATCTAGGGGCGACTGATTACTCGTCCCCAATAGATTCCTACCGCAAGAGCCTCGCGCAGCACCAGTTGTATCCTTACGCAAGCCCCTTTCCTCCCCCTCCATAAGCTCCTGATCTCCTTTACCTCAGAGGTTTATCTACCGTACCTCAGAGGCTGATCTCCTTTACATAAGCCTCTGAGGTACGGGTAGGTAAGCTCCTTTAACTACCCCTACCTCAGTGCCTGATCTCCCTCACATAAGCCTCTGATCTCCTTTACAGAAGCTCCTGATCTCCTTTACAGAAGCCTCTGATCTCCTTTACATCAGCGCCTGATCTCCTTTACATAATCCCCTTTAGCTACCCGTACATAAGGAGCTTACCTACCGTACCTCAGAGCCTGTAGCTACCCATACATAAGGAGCTTAGCTACCCCTACCTCAAAGGCTTACCTACCGTAGGTAAGCCCCTTTAGCTACCCGTACATCAGAGCCTGATCTCCTTTACATCAGCTCCCGATCTCCTTTACCTCAGAGCCTGATCTCCTTTACATAATCCCCTTTAGCTACCCCTACTTCAGAGGCTTACCTACCCGTACCTCAGCCCTTTAGCTACCCCTACCTCAGAGCCTGATCTCCTTTACATCAGAGCCTGATCTCCTTTACATCAGCTCCCGATCTCCTTTACATCAGAGCCTGATCTCCTTTACATAATCCCCTTTAGCTACCCCTACCTCAGAGGCTTACCTACCGTACCTCAGCCCTTTAGCTACCCCTACCTCAGAGGCTTACCTACCGTACCTCAGCGCCTTTAGCTACCCCTACCTCAGAGCCTGATCTCCTTTACAGAAGCTCCTGATCTCCTTTACAGAAGCCTCTGATCTCCTTTACCTCAGAGCCTGATCTCCTTTACATAATCCCCTTTAGCTACCCCTACTTCAGAGGCTTACCTACCGTACCTCAGCGCCTGATCTCCCTCACATCAGAGGCTGAGGTACGGTAGCGCAGAGGCGTGCGCATGGGTACGTGGCGTCAGAGGTGTACTTCGCACGGGGCTTACCTGCCTGCGATGGTGAAGGTCGTCTCAGACCGGTTCAGCAGAGCGCCGGAAAAAACCGTATCCTTCATGGTCATGGTTCCGCTGATGCCCGCGCCGATGTCGATACCCTGGCTACGGCTTTCAAAGCGATTGTTTTCAACACACACCTCGTGGACGCGGTGGCCGCCTTCTATAGATAAGCCGTAGTACGTGGCGTCGCTGACCTCGTTTCCCTGAATCACGATAGTCGCGTCTATATGTTCAGGGCAGCGCACCCAGATTGCGCCATAGTCAACACCGGCGTCGTAGTTGCGGCCACCGCACCGCTGAAGCGTGTTTCGCGCTATGGTAAGCGTGCCGTCAAAGGCATAAGGCGTGAAGTTTGTACTAATATTAACGCCCGCACCAAAACACACGGTATCGTGCAGCACGTTGTCCGTAATAACGTTATCAACGCCGCCGTAGACCGCGATATTGTTCGCCAGCCACTGCAAGCCCGCCGTATTATGGCGAATCGTGTTTGCGCGATCAGGCCGGTCGTAGTTTGACGATGACCACAGCGCCAGCGCGTCGTCGCCGGTGTTCCGTATCGCGCACTGTTCTATCATTGAGTTACTGGTTCCGCCGCAGAGATTAACGCCGTCGGCAAAAGTGTTTCTGATACGGCACCCCGCCACATACAGCGCGTCAGCGTGATTCGCCCATACGCCAACTTTAACGTGTTCCATCCATACGTTCTGTATAAGCGTGTTACTAAAGAAGCTGGGCGCAAAACCGATTAGCCCAAAGTTATCATCGCGTCGTGTTTCCTCGCCAATGATACCAAAGTCGTAGAACGATACGTTATGGGCGCTGATTTTGAAGCCCGCGCCCAAGCCTCGCAACACGCTGTGCCACATTCCCGCGCCCCGAATAACCGTGTCTGGCACGGTTATCTCTATAGCCGCGCCGTTGAAGTTAAACTCACCGGCAGGTATCCATACTTCCTTGCCTGCTTTCCCAGCGGCTTGAACGCAGCGCAAGAGGGCCAGCTTGTCGTCTTCGTTGTCATTGACGATTGCGCCATAGTCAGTGATTGACAGCGCGTTTGCTGGTTGCTGCGCGGGCGGGGCAACTTCCTCAAGCTCAACAAGGTCAATGAGGTAATACGCAGCCGTGTCCGCCGCGTCTTTTTGTAACCGTAATCGCGTTCCCGCTGGTAGTGTCTGGGGGAGTAGAACGTGAATGTCGTCAAAGAAGTGATGACCACTCTCGTCAGGCGCATTAGTCCAGGGGAACGCGCCATATACCCATGTGTACTTTGACGTTAGCCGCACATCGCGCCGCTCGTCATTGATATACAGCCCCAAACTCGCGTCAATACCGCCGCCATCCTCCGCGTCTGGTATGCAATAGCGAAGCGTCAGCGCGTTAAACGCCGCCTCCGCGCTCATTTCCACATAATCGCCTGTATTGACGAGCCGCACGGCGCTTCGTCCTGACGCCTCGCTCGCACATTCGCGGTATGCCCGCGAATCCGGCAGTACCTCAGCATTGGTTGCTATTGCGAGCTCCGCCTCATATTGCCGGTATCCCACTGTAGCCCCGCGGCTTGCCGGGACTACACCCTGTAATACCAGCGCCGTTACCCGCGCATCGCTGTCTTTCAGGCTAATCGTGTTGATACCCGCGTTTAGCGACCCGTTTATCGCTGTCTCCGCCGCTACCGTAACGCCATTCACCGCTACATCGACCGGCCCATGAGCGCCTTTCGCGTACATGACCTTGCCGGCATACGTCCCGGCACTCGGCGCGTATACCGCGAAGACCAGCCACCCATCGCGCCTAAACGCCTTGTCAGCCTGAAACACAATGCCGTCATTCTTCGCGCAACCTGTCAACGCCATGATAAGCAGTGCTTCTCTCACAACATCAGTGAGTCTCATCCTTTCACGGCCCCTACCATAGTTCCCTGATTAAAGTATTTCTGTACGAAAGGATAGATACACAGAATCGGAGCGGTAGACACGATGATAAGCGCGTAACGCATGAGATTCGCGGCGCGGAGCGCAATCTGCGCAGCCTCGCCAGTACCCATCGCGCTCATCATCTGGTTATTGACGAGTATGTTCCGCAGCACAAGCTGGAGCGGATACAGCGACTCATCGCGGATGTAGATGAGCGCGTTGAAGTACGAGTTCCAGTGACCAACAGCCGTCCACAGTCCCAGCACTGCCAGTATTGCCTTTGACAGGGGCAGAGCTATCACCACGAAGTAACGCAGGTAGCCGCACCCGTCAAGCTGGGCTGATTCCCACAGGTCAGCCGGAATAGTGTTCTGAAAGAAGGTTCGCGCCACGATAACGTTGTACACGGACACGGCAAACGGCAGTACCATCACCCAGAACGTGTTATACAGTCCGAAGTTCTGCACGGTTAAGAACGTTGCGATAAGACCGCCGCTGAAAAACATGATGAAGATAAAGAACAGGTTTATCACCTTTCTGCCGGGAAGGTTCTTCCACGACAGCGCAAAACCAGCGGACACATTGATAGCCAGCGCAATCAGCGTGCCGACTGCCGTGTACAGAATGGTATTCCGGTAGCCGAGCCAGACGTTTGCCTGCCTGAGTAGTTCTTGATAGCCTTCGAGGGTAAAGTTCACCGGTACTATCCAGACCTTACCTGTATTCACTGCCGCCGGATCGCTGATCGACGCAATGATAATAAAGTAAAGCGGGTATATGATGACCGCCAGAAACAGCGCCGACATGGTATACAGCACACTGTTAAACACACGGTCGCTCGTCGAGTTTTTCACTTTCAATGTTGTTGCCATTATATGCTCCTTCTTATTAAAACAATGCGTTGTCACTGATTTTGCTGCTGACGCGATTGACGATGACCAGCAAAACGAAGTTGACCAGCGTGTTGAACAGTCCCACAGCCGCCGAGAAACTGTACTGACTGCTCAAAAGCCCCATCTTATAGACGTAAGTGGCGATGACCTCGCTTGTATCAAGGTTGAGCGTGTTCTGCATGAGGTACACTTTCTCGAATCCCACGCCCAGCACACTTCCCAGCCGCATGATGAGGAGTATGCCTGCTGTCGGCAGTATCATGGGGAAGTCAATGTGAATGAGCTTATGCCAGCGGCTTGCGCCGTCAATAGTCGCGGCCTCGTAGAGCGTAGGGTCTACTGACGCGAGCGCGGCGATATAGATGATGCTGTCCCAGCCTAAGTGCTGCCACACGTCTGACCACACATACACGCTGCTGAATGCTCCCGCGTTAGCCATGAGGTTTGGCGCGGCAAAACCGAGCGCACGGCAGATGCTCCCGAAGATGCCGGAGCTTGGCGATAGCAGGAGTATCAGCAAGCCCACCATGACCACGGTTGAGATGAAGTGTGGCATATAGGTAACGGTTTGGAAGAAACGCTTAAACAGCCCGGCCTTCATCTGGTTGATGAAAAGGGCGAAGATGATGGGCAGCGGAAAACCCACCGCAAGGGAATAGAAACTGATGCCCAGGGTATTCCGCATAATCGTGCCGAACTGGAACGAGTTGAAAAAACGGTTGAAGTGTTTCAAGCCGGCCCACGCGCTATCCATAATACCCCGCGCTGGCGAGTAGTCCTTGAACGCGATGATAACGCCGTACATCGGGACATACGCGAAACAGATCACCAGAACGATCGCTGGAAGCAAGAGCGCGTATAACGGGATACACTTTTTCACTTCCGCCAGAGTTTTACTCATACCTTTTCTCTCCTAAACCGAGTTTATGTTGACATTGCCATTGGTATAACGTTAAATCTTATGCTAACAGCACCTTTGAGAGTATGTCAACAACAATCGTAAAGGAAAAAGAATGGTAACGTTGAAAGATATAGCCCAGGAAGCGGGAGTCAGTCCGATGACGGTTTCTAACGTCATCAACGGCAACATGGCGCGTGTATCACGGAGTAAGGCTGAGTTGATTCAGGGGATTATCGAGCGGCGGAACTATGTGCCGAACGCGGCGGCGCGGGGGCTTGTGTGCAACAGTTCGCGTATCATTGCCGTTATTATTCGCGGTACCAGTGAGGTAAACATTCTGGTCAGCCCCTTTAACGCGACTGCGGTTGGCACCATCATTCAGAAAGTCAAAGCCCACGGTTACTACACTATGGTGTACGTAGTGGACTATCTGGAGGAGATCGGGCGCAATCTGCGGGCGTGGAATGTATCAGGCGCGATCATCATTGGTTTTTTTGACGATGATATTGGACTCATTCACGACGCTGACGACATCCCTAAAATCTTCATTGACAGTTACAGTCACTTACGCCGTATATCCAACGTAGGGCTTGACGACCACAAAGGCGGTGAACTTGCCGCGCAATACCTTATTGACAAGGGGCATCGTGAGATTGCCTTTGTCGCTCCACCGCTTACGGGATTAGGTGTGATTCAGCATCGTTATGAGGGATTCCGCCGGATACTCAGCGCACATAACATTCCCCGCAACAAGGACTATGAGTTTTGTCAGGAATCAACGGCGAGTCCTGATTCGACTGCCTGGATAGTGCGGCGTCTTACCGATCTGAGAGGCCGCGTTACCGCTGTTTTTGCGACCAGCGATCATATAGCTTCCTATTTAATTACCGGCTTACATGCCCTTGGGGTACGGGTTCCTGAAGACATTTCGGTTATAGGCTTTGACAACATACCGCTTTGTATGCAGATTACGCCTCAGCTGACGACCATTGCGCAAGACATTGAGCACAAGGCGGCTCTTGCCGTTGCCATTCTCTTCCGGCAGTTAGCGGACAAGAACGCCGGCGCGGAAAGCGTAACCCTTGACGTGTCTCTTATTGAACGTGATTCAGTGCGCCAACGCTAAACAGTGATTGTTAGCCTGCCACGATAGGCTCAAAGTCTATCGTGGTAAGCTTGGAACTTACCGCGATAGGCTCTGAGCTTACCACTTGCTTTCCGTATTATGTATAACCTTGCTGTTCAGGCTGCAAAGCTATCAATGTAATGATGATGCTTTCGTCCAACACATACAACGTCTTCTTAGCGCCCAGCGTTGAGCCTTGCCTTCCCGCAATCCGACAGGCGTCCGCTTCACCGGATTGCTTCGCTACACTCGCAATGACGGTAGTGTTCATTCGTATCATGCGCGGACTTTTTCCGTCAAACTCATGTTACCTCCGTAGAAGATTCTGAAACAGGCGTCAACAGATGATGTGCAAGATGGTGTATGCTATGCTTACCCATGAATGTTCAAACCAAAGGACTAAGCGCGTCTGTGTTAAACCATAGACGCTATGAAACGCCGCTGTTAAAAGAAATCCTCGATCTGGAACAGCTTAAAAAGCTGTTCAGATACTTTTCTGTGGTCAGTAGATTGGATGTTGCCCTGTTTGACGGCTCAGGCCGGGAAGTGCTTGTTAACCGGAAAAGCGGCTCGGTATGCGCCGCGACCAAGAACTGTCAGAAATGCCGTGAATACCTCACGTACGGGGGAACCATGTCCTTAGACCTCGGCGATCCATACATCTACGCCTGTGGCTGCGGCCTCATCATGTGTTCCTCGCCGGTTATATTCAACGAGCGCCTCGTGGGTTCCATTGCGTGTGGGCCGGCCATACTCTGGGAGGCGGACGAAGTCGCGGTGCTGGAGCTGGAGGAACACACGCGGGATATGCTCATCGGCATCAGTTCAGAAGACTTTTTGCGTAACACGCCCTCGTGTTCCTGCGAGCATATATTCAGTTTCGCGCAACTGCTCTTCATCATCGCTGACAGCCTCACCAGAGAACACAGCCGCTACCTGAACCAGTGCGCCCAGATCGCGGAACAGCAGGCGCGTATATCGGAACTGCTGATCGACCGGAACATAGCCGCGGCTGAACTCATCAAGCTAGAAGAGCGAAGCGCGGTGCTGGCCTATCCGGTTGAGACGGAAAAGGAGCTTATCGCCTTTGTCCAGAGTGGGAACAAACAGCAGGCAACCAAGATTCTGAACAACCTTCTTGGCGTGATTTTCTATCTGGCTGAGGAGAACTTGGACACGATTCGGGTAAAGCTGTTTGAACTGGTTGCTTTTTTGTCCCGCGCTGCTGTGGACGCGGGCGCACCCCTGCGCGACGTCAACCGTATTACCAAAGATTCGTTTGAAATCTGCGAGGACAGCACTGACTTTGAACACCTTTGCTTCCTCACCACGCAGGCGATGGAACGCTTCATTGACACTGTGTATCAGAATCGGACTCAGAGGCAGACCAGTCAGCCCCTGTCCAGAGCCATTGAGTATGTCCGGCGGCATTATGCCTCGGACTTGAGTCTCGGCGCGGTCGCTGACGCGGTTTTTGTCAGCAAGTATTACCTGTCTCATCTGTTTCAGAAGGAGATGAAGACCACTTTCTCCGGCTATACTTGCCGGATTCGGATTGAAATGGCCAAGCGATTTATAAAAGAAGACAACACAGCACAGATACAGGAAATTGCGGGCAAAGTCGGCTTTAACGACGCGAACTACTTTACCAAAGTTTTTAAGAAGTTAAGCGGCGTTACGCCCAAGGAGTATCAGGCGTTTTTCAAGGTATAAGTCCCCATCAAAGGGACACTTAACCAGTGTCAGACACTTAGCCAGTATCTGACACTCCTCGCAGTCAACAATGGTACAACTACTTCCCGGATAGTAACCAGCGGTGCGTGATGCGTAACCAGCCTCCTCGCAGTCCTACAAGGGCGTTACGTTTGCCGCCCGCCTCAAAACCCAGGTGGTAGCCAGAAACGCCGCTTACTTCGCGCCTGTGCCGTAGGTCTTGTCGAGATCGTTAAGCACCTGCTGGCCGCCGGCTCTCAGATAGTCCTGGACAAAGGTATCGAAGTAGTCCACTGGCCGCTGGCCGGTGATGATTTCGGTGAATGCCTGATCAATGATCTTCTCCAGGGAAGCGCCGTAGTCAAGCAGGCTCTGGGGCTGTTCAGCCTGAAGCGAGCTTTCCATCAGGTTTCCGCTGCTTTTATACTGACCCATGATGATGGGCATGGAGCCGCGGGTGTTGTACTGTCCCCACCGCCCGTAGGTGTCCGCGTCCTGAGCAACCGGGTTGGCTTCAAAGGCGACAATCCGGTTGTAGTAATCCTTGAAAGTCGGGGGGAGTGCGCTTGAGTCGCGCTTGTTCAGAGCCTCAGTCATGATGGGGGTTAGACGCACTTCCACTGATTCCGTGACCCATGTGGGGGCAAAACGATACTGCTCCTGATCGTTGTAAACAGCCCGGTCAGCGTCGGAAGTCCAGTCGTTGTTAAAGGCCATGTAATGATTAACCAGCTTGATCAAGGCTTCAGGGTTCTTCACGCGGGAATTGATTACGATGATCTCGCCAGACGCCTTATTGCTGTTATACCCATACTGAGGCGT
Organism: Treponema sp.; assembly: GCA_031266875.1. Classification (GTDB taxonomy): domain Bacteria; phylum Spirochaetota; class Spirochaetia; order Treponematales; family Breznakiellaceae; genus JAIRMT01. The sequence continues at coordinate 39,586 of JAISAE010000020.1, read as the reverse complement.
ATAACCCGCTTGAGTGGGGACTGGATAGGGATAGGCAACGGCCCAGTTGTTTTCAGCAGTGTAGGCATAGTTCCAGGGCGACCATGTTCCCCAGTTGGGGCCATAGGCCATGCCAAAGCGGCCGCGGGCAATGTCCTGCTGCACCTTCGTCAGATCAGTGGTGATGAATTCTGGGTCGATAAGCCCTTCCCGGTACATCTGCTGGAGTACCCGCAGGGCTTCCTTTACCTCGCTCTGAATGTAGGGCGAGGTGATCTTGCCGTCCTTGCCCGGATAGTACATATCATAGGCGTGGTTAGGAATGCCGAAAGCCGACAACAGGCCGCCGATAGTGCCGTGATCCCGCACGTTGATCATCTTCTGCATACCCAAGCCGTAGGTGTCGTTCCTGCCGTTACCGTCAGGGTCGTTGAACGTGAAAGCCCGCGCCACAGCGACCATCTCCTCCACGGTTTTGGGCGCTTGCATACCCACCTTCTTGAGCCAGTCATCGCGTACCCACAGAAGCGGAGCCATCTGCTCATTGCCGTTGAAGGGCGGGATGCCGTACATACGGCCATTCACGGTAACGTACTCAAAAGCTCCGGGATAGCGCTGAAGCAGAGACTTGAGGTCATCTCCAGCGTACCGCTCAAAGACGTCGGTGATGTCCGCCAGATAGCCAGCCTCTGCCGCCTGCCTGAATTGACGATAGTCGTCGATACGCAGCAGATCAGGCAGATCGCCTGATGCCAGATACAGGTTGAGCTGATTCCGGTATGCCTGGGTTTCATAGTTCGCGGTGAATGCTACGTTGATTTTGATGTTCAAGTCCTGCAAAATCTTCCGGGACCAGATGTTGTTATCGTAGGTATCACCGTTGAAGAACTTCTGCACGGACGACGAGTTCACGCCCCAACTCAAGTTGAGCGTCTCGTTGTACCTGCCCACTGGACCGGGCTGTGCGCTAATCGCCGCGCTTCCGCTCCCTCTTGTTTGCGCTGAACTACCAGACGCCATAGCAAACGCCGCCAGACTGATAAACATTGCTGTTAACAACAAAGTCTTTTTCATAAAAACCTCCAAAAATATATAAGTAAGGGATAAGCCCCGTACTTCCCTCGTTAGCCCTTCACGCTCCCCATCACCAGGCCGCTGGCAAAATACTTTTGCAGGAACGGGTACACGCAGAGGATCGGTATTGTTCCCAGGAAGAGCTGGGCGGCGGCAGTGGTGCGCGAATCAATCAGCGCCAGAAGGCTCAACAGGGCCTGACTAACGTTACTGGTATTGGTAAAGAAGGTTTCAGGTTTCAGTACCACTGTTTGCAGGTAGGTTTGCAGGGGGTAATGCTCCACCCGCCCCATGTAGATAAGGCCGTCAAACCAGCTATTCCAGTGGCCGACAAAGGCAAAGAGCGCTACTGTGGCGATGGTGGGCGTGGACACCGGCAGGATCACTCTCAACAAGGTCTGAACATGGCTTGCGCCGTCAATGTACGCCGCTTCGCAAAGCTCCTTTGGCAGGCTGCGCATATAGTTCATCACCACCAGCATACTGAACACCGGCAGAGCCCCGGGTAACACCAACGCCCAGAGCGTGTCCCGGATACCTGTATAGCGCACCACGAGATACGAGGGAATAAGGCCGCCGTTAAACAGGATGGTAAGCACAAAAAACCACGAGTAGACCGAGCGCAGCTTGAACTCGTTTTTCTCCTTAGACAGCGGATACGCGGTAAGCACAATGAGCGCCAGGTTGACGCTTACACCCAGTAACACCCGCTGAATTGACACCCACACTGACCGCAAAAAGGCTGAGTTATAGGTGATGAACTCGTAGGAGCTGATGGTAAAATCTACCGGCCAGAAACCAACCCGCCCCATAGCCACCGCATTCTTGTCGCTGAAGGAAATTGCCAGCAGATTTAGGAAGGGGAGTACGCAGATGAGAGAGATGATCGTCAGAAAAATCACGTTGATAATCAAAAACAACTTTCTTCCAGGCGTTGCTTTCATTCGTCACTCCTTAAAAAATCCGGTAACCGGCCAGCCGGTCGGCGAGGTAGTACGAGGTAACGATAAACACGAAGGAAATCCCGGACTTGAACAGCCCCGCTGCTGTGGAGACAGCAAACTGGGCGTTCTGTATGCCCATGCGGTAGATCATCGTGTCCAGAATGTCTCCGGTTGAGTACACTGCGGGATTGTACATATTGAATATCTGGTCAAAACCGCCGTTCAGGATGTTCGCCATGCTCAACACAGTCATCAGGATGATGGTGCTGGTGATTCCCGGCAAGGTGATATGCCAGGTCTGCCGCCACCGATCCGCCCCGTCAATCACCGCTGATTCGTAGAGCGACGGATCGATAGACGTCAGCGCCGCAAGGTAGATAACAGAACCAAAGCCAAAGCCCTTCCAGATGTCGGTGAAGATCATTGTCCAGGGGAACCACTTGGGGTCGCCCAGAAAAAAGATTGGTTTGATGCCTAGCTCACTGAGGCCGGCATTGACGATGCCTCGTGTCGGCGAAAGAATGTCCAGGAAGATGCCAGACAGAATGATCCACGAAAGAAAGTTGGGCAGATACACCATGGTCTGAAAGGCTCGCCTTGCCGGTTTATTGCTGATCTCATTCAGCAGCAGGGCGAAGACCACCGGCGCAATGACGCCACCGATCATCTTGAACAAGGATATGAAGATCGTGTTGCCGATCACTTGCCAGGTATCAGGCAGGGAAAACAGGGTCCTGAAGTTCGCCATGCCGATAAAGGGCGACCCAAAAAGGCCGTTGGCAGGCTGAAAACGCTGAAACGCGATACTGATACCGGCCATAGGCAGATAACTGTAGATAAAGACGATCACAATAACAGGGATCAGCATGAGATGCAAAGGAAGTTCCCGCAAAACTTTCGCTCTCCTGGCCTCTTGCGACAAGCTCTGGCGTTTTACCAAACGCTTCGTCATATATATACCTCCATTCCGCTATTGAAATCGTGTTCATTATTAACCAAGCGCCTTACTTAATACGTTACATACTATGATTTTATCGTATACCCTATCGCTATGGGTGTCAATATGAAATTTATCCCTAGTCAACACTTTTACCATCGACGCGGTCGGGAATCACGAATGTCGAGTTTTGCCGGCTGTCCCTCTGATTGTTCCGCTGAGAAGAGAACGAGTTATGCTCTGAGAGCCACTCGTTATGCTCTGAGGAGAACGAGTTCTATTCAGAGAACCGCTCGTTATGCTCTGAGAATCGCTCGTTATGCTCTGAGGAGAACGAGTTATGCTTAGAGAACCGCTCGTTATGCTCTGAAGAGAACGAGTTATGCTCTGAGAGCCGCTCGTTCTACTTAGAAGAGAATTCGTTCTATTCCGAGAGCCGCTCGTTCTACTTAGAAGAGAACGAATTATGCTCTGAGCCAGATTAAGCTAGCTCTGAACCAGATTCACGCCGTAAAGCTCCTGGCTTTCGGCATGGGGACTTGTCAACTGTTATTATTCCCCAATGGTGTCAGACACTCAACCGGAACCGGTGTCTCTGGCACTCAGCCGGTGTCAGACACTCAACCGGTGTCAGACACTCAGCCGGTGTCTCTGGCACTCAACCGGTGTCTGGCACTCAACCGTGTCCTGAGTGTCTGACGCTCAACCGTGTCTCTGGCACTCAGCCAGTGTCAGACACTCAGCCAATGGCTGGCGCTCAACCGGTGTGTCTGGCGTTCAGTTGGTGTCTGGCGCTCCTAACCGGTGTCTCTGGCACTCAGCCAGTGTCAGACACTCAGCCAATGGCTGGCGCTCAACCGGTGTGTCTGGCGTTCAGCTGGTGTCTCTCAACCGGTGTCAGACACTCCTCGCTAACGTAGCTTGAGACATGCTATACTACTTGTATGAAAGCGTATCTTGATCTGTTTTTCACCTTCGTCAAAATGGGCTGCATGACATTTGGCGGCGGCTACGCAATGATTCCAATTCTTGAGCGGGAACTCATCAATAAAAAGGGTTTAACTACGATGGAAGAGGTGATGGATTACTATACCATTGCGCAAATCACTCCGGGTGTCATCGCGGTCAATGTCTCGACCTTTATCGGCTATAAACACAAGGGGGTGCTGGGCGGCTTCATTGCCACATGTGGCTTTGTGTTGCCCGGAGTCTGCGCCATCTCGCTTATCGCGCTGGGTTTGCGAAACTTTGCCGAAAACGCTATGGCACAGCGCGTTTTTGCTGGTATCAGGGTCGCTGTTGGGGCGCTCATACTGGACACCGTGATAAAGCTGTTTACGGGCAAGAATGGGCTCAGGGATAAAAAGGCTATCGTTATCTTTGTCCTGACCTTCGCGCTCTCGGCTGTATGGAGCGCCAATCCGGTGTTGCTCGTGATCGCGGCGGGTTTGGCTGGCTTCTTTATATACCGGCCACGGAAGGCGGAAAACATGCCAAGCGGTGCGCAATGAGCCTGCTTTTTCTCCTCTTGCGTTTCGCGCAGATTGGTCTTTTTGCCATTGGCGGGGGGCTTGCAACACTGCCGTTTCTGTTTGAGCTTGCGGAACATTCGGACTGGCTCACCCATGAAATGATTGGCAACATGCTGGCGGTGGCGCAATCGCTGCCCGGAGCCATTGGCGTGAATCTTGCCGCCTATGTGGGTTTTCAGCGCACGGGCTTTGCCGGCGCTTTGGCCTCGGCGCTCGGTCTCATTTTCCCATCCATCGTTATCATCATCTTTGTGGCGCGTATCCTGAACGCTTTCAAAGCAAACGTGTTGGTCAAAGCTGTGTTTTCCGGTTTGCGACCCGCAGCGGGCGGCCTGCTCCTTGCTGCGGGCTTCGGGGCTATCAAGCTTTCATTGTATAACAGCGAGTTTTCAGCCTGGTATGAGGCAATCCGCTGGCGGGAACTCATCCTGTTTGCCGTATTGTTCTTCTGTATTCACCGGTTTAAGGCGCACCCGATCTTCTACATCGCGGTGGCTGGCGTGGTGGGAATCGCGCTGGAGCTGTGAATCATTGGGCGGATTTTCTGTTTCCAAGCTCCAAGGCGTCGCGCAAGGCGTCGCCAAGCAGGTTAAACGTCAGCACACTGAGCAGTATGAGTAGGCCGGGTGGAACCCAGAGCCAGGGGCGCGTGGTGAGTGTCGTGAGGGACTGGGCGTCGGTGAGCATATTGCCCCAGCTTGCGGTGGGCGGATTCACCCCCAGACCCAGAAAACTCAGTGATGACTCCACAAGAATGGCGCGTGCTACGCCAAAGGCTGCCTGTACGAATACGGGACCAGCCAGATTGGGCAGAATGTGAAAGAAAAGAATGCGCTGACTGGAGAAGCCTAAGGCTATGGCGGCTTTGGTGTAATCAAGCTGTTTGATGGAAAGCACACTACCGCGTGTTAGACGCGCAACCGCCGGCCAGCCTAGAAGCCCCATAACAATGATCAGTTGTGAAAGCCCCGATCCCACAAGACTGCTTATAACCATGATAAGAAGCATGGATGGGAAGGCCAGAAACACATCGGCAACGCGCATGATGAGCATGTCGGCAAAGCCGCCGAAGTAACCAGCCTCAAGTCCCAGCACAATACCGAGCGCGGTGGCAAGGGCTACGGAGCTGAGGCCCACGCTAATTGAAACGCGGGAGGCATAGATGAGGCGCGAGAGTACGTCTCGTCCGATTGAATCAGTTCCAAGCAAATGTTCCTGGCCCGGCGGCGCGTTAAACTCAGCGCCAATGAGATAGGGGTCCTGGGGAGCAAGCAGAGGGGCGCTTATGGCACAAGCCACCAGAAGCACAATGATGACAAGCCCCGTGCCGATAAAACCGTATGTGCGGGGTTTACGAGGCCGCACGCCAGATACAGGCAGAGTTTTCACCGCTTGCGATACAGTTCCCAGAGCAGGATAGAGACGGCGCAGGCTACGTTCAGCGAGTTTACTGCGCCCGTGATCGGAATTCGTACGATTTCATCACAAAGACCACGCAGAGCCACGCTCATGCCTTTGGCTTCATTCCCGATGATAAGCATGATCGGGGCGTGTAAGTCTTTATCACGCAATGACACAGAGCCGACGGAGTCGGTTCCAAGCACACTTAGGCCGCAACATTGTTTTTGTTCGTAGATAAAACGCTCAAGGCTTTTCATGGACTCAATATGCCGTATCTGTGTATAAAAAACACTCCCCAGGCTGGCGCGGATAACCTTCGGCTCATAGACATCGCCGCCGTGTCCCACAGTGAAGAGTGCGTCGATACCAAAGGCATTGGCGGAACGGATGATAGACCCCAGGTTTCCAAAATCGCTGGGCCGGTCGAAGACTAAGATACAAGGGGCGGGCGGCAGCAGAACAGGGTTTTCTGTTTCGGGTTTAATCTTCGCGGTTACGAGCAGTTCGGAGGGATTCGCACGGTCACAGAGAGACGCATAGAGCGGCGGCGACATTTCGATAAGCACCGCCGCTCCCTGTACCTGAATGAGTGTACGCGCCCAGTCGGACAAGCGCTCCTCACGCACTCCCATGATGATCCGCGTGAACTCAAGCCCTGCGCCCAGAGCCTGCCTGATACAGTCAGTGCCTTCTATAAAAACTTCATGGGTCTTATGGCGCTTGGCACGGTTTGTCTTGAGCGCCTGTATGATTTGAAACTCCGCATTCTCAGCACTTACTCTGAGAATGCGCCTGTTAACAAGCAACATGTTAACAGGTTTATCACTCATCAGGCGACATAGTTCACGAGAACCCGCTGGCGCGCTGGGTGTTGCAGGCGCTTTATAGCCTTCTTCTCGATCTGACGAATCCGCTCTTTTGTCAGATTGAAACGGTCGCCGATTTCCTTGAGGGACATAGGGAGGTTATCGCCCAAGCCATAGCGATAACTTAGAATTTCCGCCTCTTTTTTATCAAGCGTTTTCAGTACATTGGCAATGTCTTCCTTAAGCGCCTTAGTAACCAGCCGCTCATCAAGGGGGATGGCACTTTCGTCTTCGATGAAGTCGCTCAGGGTGGAGGTATCTTTATCCGCGTAGACCGGATTTTCCAGCGAAACCATATCGCGGCTGATGTTAATGATGTCCCGAACATGATCGGTGTCCATATCAAGAAGCCGGGCTATTTCCCGCAACTCAGCTTCAGCACCGCTTCCGTCCTGTACCAGCCGCCGTGCCTTCTCAATCTGCACCAGTTCGTTGGCGCGGTTCAAAGGGAGCCGGATCATGCGGGACTTCTCACAGATCGCCTTGAGAATAGCCTGACGGATCCACCACACCGCGTACGAGATGAAATGATAGCCCTTGTCTACGTCATAGCGCTCAATGGCGTTGAGCAAGCCTATGTTCCCTTCGCTGATGAGATCTGCCAGTGGCAGGCCCTGGCCTTGATAACGCTTGGCCACATTGACAACAAAGCGAAGATTCGCGGTGACGAGCTTGTTCCTTGCGGTCTGATTTCCTGCCGCCGCCTCACGGGCGGTCATATCTTCCTCTTCCTTGGATAAGAGCGGAATCTTGTTGATTTCATGTAGATACATGGAAATCGTATTCTCATCAAAGCTGGCACTTTCTACAGCACGTGTTCTTTTTTTTGTAACGGTCATTCTTTTGCCTCCTTAAGCAATGTCCCATTATTAGCGAGGCGCTTTCAGCGCCTCTACTTTTTTACTTATACTTTTATATAAGCAAAAATCGTGCCAAGTTACATAAAATAAAAATTTACCTTTCAGTAAAACTTTGAGTATGTTATAATTCCCTATATAATAAAGAATTAACTATCTTGGCAAAATTTCTGATGTTCAGGCGAGTACCACTTTCGCCCCTTGTCTCTATGCAAATACGTCTCATAATGACCCGTTTCTTTCCAGTCGCCTAAAAACTGTATCAAATTGACCTGATTATACAAACTTTATCGGTGTATCAGGTTTCTAAACAAGTCCTGTGGTATTATCTAAGACAAGGAGAATTTATCTTTTTTATGGAAGAAACTAGCATTAGCGGAACGAATCTGTCAAAGAGACGCTTGGAAAACGTGGACGCCTACCTACAGCGGCTCGTGGATACGGCTCAGGTTGCGGGGGTTGGGGCGCTTATCAACCGCAACAGCGTTACAGCCTATCGGAAAAGCTTTGGTATGCGGGACATCGCCAGGGGCCTACCTATGGAGAATGATTCGATCTACCGCATCTATTCAATGACCAAAACCATTACGGTGGTTGCAGCGCTGACGCTCTACGAAAAAGGGCTTTTTAAGCTTCACGATCCTATCAGCGAATTCCTGCCCGCGTTCAGGGACATGAAGGTGGCGCGGCATGACGCACGCGGCTGTGTGGAATTGGTTCCCGCAAAAGACCCCATCACCTTCGAGCATCTCTTCACCATGACCGCCGGAATTCCCTATCCGAGCAACGAAAGCTACACCGCCCGTTTTCTCTCAAGCCTGTACGAGAAAGCCGGCGCGGATGCGGCAAATGGCACGCCCTGGGACACTGCCCGCATAATAGACATGATAGCCACAGCGCCGCTTTGCTTCCATCCGGGCGAATACTGGATGTATGGCCTCTGCCACGACATACTAGGACGGCTTGTTGAAGTCATTTCAGGCAAGCGCTACAGCCAGTATCTGGCGGAAACCATCTTCGAGCCACTGGGTCTTGTAGACACGGCGTTCTTTATACCGCCAGAAAAGCAGAGTCGGCTTACCAAAGCCTATAGCTTCACACCCCAAGGACTGATTGAAATCAATGACCTGGGTACAGACGCGGGACAGCCTACACCCCCAGCTTTTGAAAGTGGTGGTGGCGGGCTTGCTTCCACGCTGGACGATGTGGCGCGTTATGCGTTGATGTTACTGAATAATGGTCGGCTAAATGGGGAGCGGATTCTTTCCCGTAAAACGATCAAGCTCTTGCAGCAGAACCATGTACTGCCCGCCCAGCGGAGTAGCTTTGGTTTTCCGTCCATGGTCGGCTATGGCTATGGTCTAGGCGTCCGCGTTATGCAGGATACCTGTATCGCCGGGCTGAATGGCTCTGAGGGCGAATGGGCCTGGGATGGAATGCTCGGTACCTGGTACTGCGTTGATCCTGACGAGGACCTGATCGCGGTATTCCTAATCCAGCGAGCGCCTGGGGGTACCGATGACCTACCCAAACGCTTCGCACAAACCGTCTACGCCGCGATTGACGATTAGCCGGCCACCTCGCCTGTGGGCGAGGTGGCCTTTGTTTTGACATCACGCAGCAGTGATAAAGAAGCCCGACAGTCATCATTCGACATGGAATGCTTCCCTCGATCGTTCCCCTTTGGCTCCCTCAATGATTGGTGTTCTTATGATAACCCGCGTGCCAGTATTCTCCTCGCTGTCGATGCCGAGACCGTATTCATCGCCGAAGTACAGAATCAGGCGCTTGTGGATGTTTTTCAGGCTAAGACCCCTGCTCGGAATATTATCGTAGATAGATGCGCGGATTGCCGTCAGCCGCTCCGCGCTCATACCCAGACCATCATCGCTGATTTCAAACACAAGCGCCGAATCATCGCATGTAAACCTGATAGTGATATGGAGCGGCACGCCACGCGGTCGCATGGCGTGCATAATCGCGTTCTCAACGCAAGGGTACAGAAGCATACGGATACTTTGCAGGGACAGGATTTCTTTAGGGCAAGCTTCGAGTTTAACCTGAAGACGGCCCTTGTAACGCGCCTTTTGTAACTCAACGTAGAGTATGGCCTGCCGTATTATCAGATCAAGCGAAATCAGGGGACTATTGTTATACCGTGAGAGACGGACAAGGCGGCTTAGTTTTGACGCGATCCTACTAATATCAGGGCGTCCAGCCTGATTCAACTTCCATACTATGTTTTCCAGCGTGTTATAGAGGATACGAGGCTGTATCTCCACAAGTGTCTGCATTTCAAGTTTCCGCTGTTGACGGTTCTTTAACTGGATACTTTCGATTAACTGGGTGAAGCGACTTATCATACGGTTATAATACAAGGCAATCTGCCCTACCTCGTTGACAGAGCTGCTTTCAAGGACTGGGACAAAATCGCCTTTCTCAGCGCTGCGCATAGATTCAACAAGAGCGTCCAGAGAGCGATTAAGCCGGCGAGAGAAGCTGAGCAGGACAATGAGAAAACCCGCTATGATAATGACGAGTGCGATAGCCAGACCCAAGAAAAGTGTGTTAAGAAGCGGGAGTGTCGCCGGATTATTTTCCTGTACAGCACGGGCAGTAAAGAGAAAGAACAAGCCAACGACAAGTGCTATAGGCACAAACAGACCGGCCAGTACAAGGCAGATAAACTGGTACTTGAGTTTTGAGTGTATAAGGTTAAACCAGCGGGACAAGCGCCTTTTAATGACAGACCATAATATCATCAAGAAATTACTAATGCAAAAACCTAGAAATGACAACTAGGGTACGGCAAACACCCTTACAGCAATGCCTTAATAAGCTGCACGTTGCGCAGAATACGGCGTGTACCAACACGGCGTCCATTGGCGAGTACCATGTCAAGCAATTCCAGCGTACCACGTACCATAACAACACGCTGTTCATAAGCGGCAAGCACGGAGCGGCTGCCCGTATCAATGTACCAGTCCTGCTCATTGGCGCTGGTGATGACGAGTTCCGCGAATGGGACGTTACCGATAAGGCGCACTCTGCCGGTAACTTCAACCACATCGTCGGCCTGCCCCCACGCCCATACGCCGAGGGGCGACAAAAGCAGGGCGGCGATAACGCCGCGCTGGTACATGCGCATCATTGCCTTCCCCGCTTTGTGCCATCAGGGTTGAACTGCACGTCGATGGGGAATGGGCCAAGCAGCGCGGGCTCTGTTTCCTCGTCCAGAGTCCTGCTCATGGACATGGAATCACCAGCTGAACGCTCATTGCTTTGCGCGATCTCGCCGGTTTCAGAAGGGCCGTTATTGTTACTATTGGCGTTAAACATAAGAAGGTACTGACCATTATATAAAGGCCCGTCTATATCCGGTTCATCTTCTATTGAAGAAGGGTTTAACCCCGCATAGCGTATGTTCCCGGAACCACTGCTCGTAAAAGAACCATCTGTGTCTAAGGCTAGGCGCGAAAAAACGCCTTCTCCTGGGGCAAGACTTCTGGAGACTCCGGTGAAATCCCGGACCTTTGTCTCAATCTCTCCTTTATACCCTAACAAACCGCTTGTCTTATTATAGGCGTTTGCCAGCATCCATGTGCGTAACAAGGTTTCCCAGTTACCTAGAGAAGAGTCGATTCGGCTTTGCGCCACTTCCGTAATTGCCCGGTAATCGCGGTAGCTTGAACCGATGATGTCCTTGTATATCCCGGCGTCATTGTTAGCGTGTATACGCAGCCACTGGAAGAAGAGATAGGCGGTCGCATAGTTCGCTACTGGATCGTAATTGTCGCCTGCCGCCGATTCCCAGTAACCATCCCATACAAAAAAGTTATTCCCATATTTGATACTTCTATAAGGGTCTTGGTTAAAAAAGTTGATCCGTGCTTTCTGGTGACCGTTATAAATATACTCCGCCGCTGTTGCCAGCCCCTCGTCAATCCAAGTGTCTTCCATGACTCCATTGTTGGAAGCAGTGTAGGAAAAGTTGATGAGGTGCTGGAACTCATGGGCAATGGTGGAATAGAAGCTCTCACTCCCGACTTTCTGAGGATTCGTATCAAGGAAAAGCATATCCGCCTCATTTGAATATGGATGCATATTGGATTTTTTGAACAGATGATACGACTGAAAGAATCCTGCCACGTAGGAATCACCATCATAGCCGTCAATGATATCAAGTAAGAGGATAATCAGTTTTCCGTTACCATCAACATCTTCAAACATTCCAAAGGCGTCAGTTATCTGTGTATAAATATTTGCCTCGTATTCCCTAACAATGGCCTCGGCTGTTTCAAGACTGACATTCACCATGTTATCAGCATACACAATACAATGCTCACTCTCTGCGAGCTTCACCGCGTTTATAAGATAAAACCGGTTAGTCTGTATATTAATAGCATAGAATGAGCGCGTTTCTTCGGTAGCAATATAATGAGGATCGTCCGTAAATGGTGGTGGACAAGCAGTGAAGAGCAATGCCAATGGCAGTATCAGCACTGCCACGAATTTTGACGGTGACGCTCTCATACATCTAACTATATCACAAACACCGCCATATACCAATGTCAGACACTGCCCTGCGCCAAGTTGCCGGTTCCACCGGTGCCAGACACCACCCTACGCCAAGCTGCTGGTTCTATCAGTGCCACACACATGCGCCAAGCCGGTTCCACCGGTGCCACACACCGCCCTGCGCCAAGTTGCCGGTTCCACCGGTGCCACACACCACCCCACGCCAAGCTGCTGGTTCTATCAGTACCAGACACATGCGCCAAGCCGCCGGTTCAAACAGCGTCAGACACATGCGCCAAGCCGGTTAAACAGTGCCACACACATACGCCAAGCCGGTTCCACCGGTGCCACACATGCGCCAAGCTCGCTGGTTCCACCGGTGCCAGACACATGCAAACAGTGCCACATACCACTCTGCGCCAAGTTGCCAGTTCCACCAATGCCACACACATGCGCCAAGCTGCCAATTCCACCAGTGCCAGATACATGCGCCAAGCCGGTTAAACACCACCACACACCGCCCTGCGCCAAGCTACCGGTTCCACCGGTGCCACACACATGCGCCAAGCCGGTTCAAACACCGCCAGACACCAATGTCAGACACCGCCGCCCTTTTTTGCTAATACCATGAGCAGAGCGATGTCGCCTTGGCGCACGCCAGGTACTCGCGCCGCCTGTCCCAGGGAGAGCGGGCGTACCTGCGCCAGTTTTTCCCGCGCTTCACTGGATAAGCCTGTCAGCGCGTGGTAGTCCATGCCAGCGTCAAGCTTGATGGCGTCCATCTTGGCGGCGCGGACAATGGCGCGTTTTTCTTTATCAATGTAGCCAGCGTATCTAATATCGAGGACCACACGCTCCAGCCATTCAGCTGGAAACGTTTTCAGCTCAGGCACGATCGTAACACTGTCAATAATGCTGACACCAGCGTCAGTTAAGGCGCGTTCCAGCGTGTCGCCAGCGTGGGAACGCAGGTGTGGCGCAAATCCACGCGCTTCCTGCTCATTAAGCCCAGGCATTTTGCGAGAACGTAGAAGTTCACGGATAGTGTCAAGGCCCTCAGTTTTCCTAACAAAACGTTCCCAACGCTGTTCGCTGATAAGACCAATGGCACGGGCTTTTGGACTGAGGCGAGCATCAGCGGTATCGTGGCGCAAGACAAGACGATGTTCAGCGCGACTAGTAAACATACGGTATGGTTCCTTTGTTCCCAGTGTGGTAAGGTCATCAATAAGCACACCAATGTATGCCTCAGCGCGCCCCAATACCAGCGGTGGCTCACCGCGCAGTTTCAACACCGCATTGATGCCAGCCATGATACCCTGCGCCGCCGCCTCCTCATAGCCAGAACTGCCGTTAGTCTGACCAGCCACAAAGAGTCCAGCAAGGCGCTTGGATTCCAGCGTTGGATATAGGTCAAGCGGGTCAAGGAAGTCATACTCAACAGCATAAGCAGGCCGCGTGATGTGCGCTGATTCCAGCCCAGGTATGCTATGGATAAAGTCGCGCTGTACATCCTCCGGCAATGAACTTGACGCGCCATTTAGGTACATCTCATTAGTAAACAATCCCTCCGGCTCAATGAATAGGTGATGTTCCAGTCGCTCTGGAAAGCGCACAACTTTATCCTCAATAGACGGACAGTAGCGCGGCCCCACACCAATGATCTTGCCACTATATAATGGCGATCGATGTATGTTCGCTCTAATGATCTCATGAGTCTTCGGTGTTGTATGCGTGATCCAGCAGGGAGATGAAGGCCGTTCACTAAATGCCTGCTCAACATCAAACGAGAACGGCCTCATTAGCTCACCGTCCTGTCGTTCCAGCGCAGTGTAGTCAATGCTGTTACCCGCGATTCGTGCCGGTGTACCAGTCTTGAGGCGGCCAACTGGGAAGCCGCGTTGTCGTAGGTTTTGCCCTAGCCCCATAGCAGCCACCTCGCCAAGCCTGCCCTGCAAGGCATCGTACTCACCAATAAAGATTCTTCCCTCCATAAAAGTACCGGTGTTCAGCACCACAACCTTCGCGCTAATCCAATGTCCACGCTCAGTAATAACACCTTCGACGCGGCGCTTATCCGCTGAAACCAACAGGTCAATCACCGTATCCATGAAGATCACTAGCCGCGCCTCTTGCTCAAGCGCCAGCCTTGCCTCAGCCTGATAGCGCCACTTATCCGCCTGAGCCCGTGGTGCCTGTACTGCTGGCCCCCGTGAGCGGTTTAGCACGCGGTACTGAATCATAGTTTTATCAATAAGTTTACCCATTTCGCCGCCAAGCGCGTCAAGCTCACGGACAAGATTCCCTTTTGACAGTCCCCCAATCGCCGGATTACAAGACAATGCTCCGATACGGTCAGGGTTCTGAGTGATAAGCAGTGTGTTAAACCCAAGTCGCGCCACTGCCAGCGATGCCTCAATGCCGGCGTGTCCTCCGCCAACCACAACACAATCGTAATCCACACCATAATTGTGCATATTTTTGCAGTACTCGTCAATGACAATAGCAATGCTTAATGAGCAAACCACGCTTTCACTGGCGATTAAGATGCTAGTGTTAGAGACATGATGAAAGATAGTGAAAGGTATCAGATACCTATATCTCTGACATCAGCGCACAATGGCAAGATGAACTCAAATAGGTGTCAGAGATGATAGAGTCAGAGACGTGGATGAAAGATAGTGGAAGGTATCAGAGGCATAGGTCTCTGATACCACTACATGATAGCAAAGTGAACTCAAACTGGGCATAAAGTGAATTCAATCGAAGGTGAATGTGTGTCTCGCCACATTGTATAGTGTATACTAGCCACATAGTCTATGTAGTCTCGCCACATTACCTAATGTGTATCAGCCACATTAGCTAATGTGTGCTAGCCACATAGCCTATGTGTGTCTCGCCATATTAGTGGGAAAAAGTGTATGACTATAGATGTGTTTGATTCTTGTATACTTGTTGAGATTTGCGCTAGTTCAGCGCTACCGGCCTCTTCTTTTTTGTCTTCTTTTTTCTTTTTCCTCTTGCATATTCTTTCAACTTATGATACAAATACAATAGTTATGAATGGCAGACGCCTAAGCGCCACAGCAGGTCAATTCTTAGAGCATACCTCACCCCAGCACGCACGCGACTATCATGCTCACTTAGTCTTTGTCAAGCCCCTAATAGCGTAAATTCACCTTTTTCTTACATCTTTTTTCTCTTTCTCTCTTTTAGCAAGGCTGAAGTGTTCTCTATGGAACATCTTGCCCTTGTTTATGTTCCACGCGAAAAACACCGCGTCCTTTGGGTATGTGCCAAAAGCATGACTACCCATAGGCACGGCTTTTTTTATCCGTCTGTTAGACGGAATCCGCCCAATAGAGGCGGGCAATCTTGCTGTCCGGCAAAGAGCTGGACAGCACAATTAGAAGGTTCTTATATGAACAAGAACAAATGCTTTATGTGGGGAATGTTGGCAATGGTGCTGACATTCAGTATGGCAGTTGCGGGATGCGCGACAATGAGTTCTGTGGGTGGCACAGTGGATTCTCATGGTCTTTTTTCAAGCGCGAATGTAGTGGCCAGTGGTGGTGATGTAATAGCGTCATACGGAGTTATTCTAGGACTTATTGACTCAGGCTATGAAGGTTATGTTGCCAGCGTAAAGGCAGCTGAGAGTGCCGGTAAAATAGTTACATCTGTAACGACGCAGTATCTTGGTTTTTATACCAAAGTTACGGCATACGCACGATAACTGGTATCAAGGGTTTCATCTTTTTGAAAACACCACCGCGTCCTTTGGGTATACGCTAAAAGCATAAATACCCAAAGGTACGGCTTTTTATTCGCCTGTTAGATGTGTAAACACAAGGGTGTCAGACATCAACAGCGTGGTCTGATTGAGGTGTCAGAGACCTTAGTGTCAGGACACATATTAGGTAATGTGGATGATACATATATCCTATGTGTGTCAGCAACATAGACTATGTGGCTGATACTAGCAACCTTTAACCTTTGAATTGCTACCCCTAATCATCACGCTTTACAAGCGTCAAGAACAAGCGTATCTTCATACTATGAGAATAGTTAATCGTTCTTATCAATTCGGTAACGTGGCCTTGATCCTTATTGGGATCAATATCGTGGTTTTTGCTCTACAACAGCTTGTCCCAATGACTAGCACCTATCTTGCCATGAACCCTTTGGCGGTAATCAGCAACAAATGGGTATGGCAGGTGTTTACCTATATGTTCGCTCACGGCAATATCAGTCATCTCTTGTTTAATATGCTTGCCTTGTTCATGTTCGGGACTCAGGTTGAACGGTATATGGGGAGTGTTGAGTTTCTCTGCTATTACCTGAGCACAGGTTTTCTCGCTGGCGCTTTTTCCCTTGCGGTGTACTGCCTCACTGCCTCGTACTGGGTCTGGCTTCTAGGCGCGTCTGGCGCTATCTTCGCGGTACAGCTTGCCTATGCTACGTTTTTTCCCAACGCTGTGATCGCCATCTGGGGAATTCTGCCCATGCGTGCGCCGATAATGGTGCTGGTCTTCACCATTATCGAGCTGGCATCTTCATTCTTCGGGTTTCAGAGTAGCGTAGCTCATTTAACGCACCTCGCGGGCTTTGCCTTTGGCTGGCTGTATCTGCTCATCCGTTTCAAGCAAAACCCCTGGCGAGCGCTCACGGGCAGGTAAAATCTACGACAGAATCTGCTCATCAATGGGTTTGCCACCGGGAACCATCGGCAATACACGCTCGTCCTTGTCGATGTGGGCGTCAATGACAGCGGCACGGCCTACGGCAAGCTCTTTCATGGCAGCCTCAAGCGAGGCTATGAAGGAGGCTTCGCTTGCGGCGCGGAAACCAGCAATGCTGTATGCAGAGGCTAGTTTCACGAAATCAGGCGGACGGTCAAGGTCGGTTTCCGAGTAGCGGCCTTCATAAAAAATAGACTGCCACTGCCGCACCATGCCAAGAACTTCGTTGCTGAACACTACCACCAGCACGGGCAAGTGGTAGGCGCTCAAGGTTCCCAGTTCAGCGCAGTTCATGCGGAAACAGCCATCGCCTGTGAAAAGCACGACCGGACGCGACGGATTGGCGACCTTTGCACCCAGCGCCGCGCCCAACCCAAAGCCCATGGTTCCTAGTCCGCCGGAAGTAAGGAAGGAACGTGGCTTTGAGAAAGGGTAGAACTGCGCTGTCCACATCTGATGCTGCCCAACGTCGGTAACAATAATAGCGTCATTGCTGAGTGTTCCGAGCGCCTTTGCTGTTTCTTCGATGATAAAGCGAGGATGGAGCGCGGTTTTCCGGTGATGAGTGTGAGGAACCTTGGTTTTCCATGTGCTGATATCGTCGTTCCACTCGGTCTTGATGTCTGCCGGGAGCTTTTCAAGCACATGGCGCAGAGTATCGCGGATATTCCCAATGACCGAAACTTCGGCTTGGATGTTTTTGTTAACCTCAGCCGGATCAATGTCGAAGTGCAAGACCCTGGCTTTACTGGCAAATTTGTCGGGACTACTGGTAACGCGGTCGGAGAAACGCGCACCGATTGCTATCAGGAGGTCGGCTTTCTGTATGGCCTTGTTGGACGCCACGCTTCCGTGCATACCGACCATGCCGGTATAGAGCGGGTGTTCATACGGCATGGCTCCCAGCCCCATGAGACTGAGGCTCACCGGCGCACCCAGGCGCTCGGCAAGCGCAACCAGTGTGGCGGACGCGCCGGAAATGATCACACCGCCGCCTGCGTAAATCGTCGGCCGTTTTGCCTTGACCAGTAAGCTAACAGCACGGTCAATGTCAGCCGCAGTAAAGGTCTGCCGCAGGCTTCGCTGGGACAGGCGCCATGCCCGCGCACCCTGAATCGGGAGCGACGCCAGTGTTCCCATCGGAGGCATTTCCGCCTCAAGCGCGCTGATGTCTGCGGGAATATCGATAAGCACTGGCCCGGGGCGACCACTGACAGCCACGATAAACGCCTCGTGGACGATTTCGGCCAGATCTTCCACGTTTTTCACGATCCAGTTATGCTTTACAATAGGCATAGTGATGCCAGCGGTGTCTACTTCCTGAAAGCTGTCCTTGCCCAAGAGTGATCTGCCGACATTGCCCGTGATTGCCACCAGCGGAATTGAATCCATGTAGGCTGTGGCAATGCCGGTTACGAGGTTAGTCGCGCCCGGTCCGGATGTGGCAAGGCAGACTCCCACCTTACCGCTTGAGCGGGCATAGCCATCGGCGGCGTGCGCCGCGTGTTGCTCATGGCTCACCAGAATATGCCGAATACGGTCGCGGCACTGGTACAACTCGTCATAAATATTCAGCACCTTGCCACCCGGATACCCAAATACCGTGTCCACGCCCTGTTCAATCAGGGCTTCAATCAAGATTCTTGCTCCTGTATGTCGCATAATGGCGTTACTATACAAAGAGGAAGGGCTTATTGCTAGACCTGATTCAGGCATGAGTGAAACTTACTCAAGTGCTAGGAGGGTATCCACTTTCTAGCCAAGATAGCGAGACATCTTGTCAGGTATGCTAATCACATTTTGAGCTTCTCGAGTAGAAATTCCTTGAACTTCAGCGCGGATTCGCAATTGGTTTCTAGTTTCAGCGCGGATTCGCAGTCCGCGAGTGCCTGGAGCAGGTCGCCAATATGGTAGTAGGCTTGGCCACGGCGATACAGGCAGAAAGGCTGATAGACATTTATGTTAAGCGAGAGACTGAAATCGTCAATGGCTTCGGGGAACCGCTGTAATATAGCCTTCACAATGCCCCGGTAATAGGGGGACTTGTAGGATCCGGGATCCAGTTCCAGAGCCTGAGTAAAGTCGGTGATAGCCTCCTCGTAGTGGGAGCGGGCAAAGTTCGCCATACCCCGATGTTTATAAATGAGGGAACAGACTGTGTTATTGGGGTGCAGCTCAAGGATGCGGGTATAAAACGCAATAGCCTGATCAAACTGATTCCGGTTATGGGCGTAGAGAGCATTGAGCAGAAGCTCGTCGATGGACGACCGAGAGGAATGTATGGTCGGGAGTTGCGGGTCGCTTTGTTCATGGCCTGCACGAATGTTTGCGAGGGTTTCTTCGGCAAACAAAAACTTGTCAGTGGATTCCTCGACTTTTTTAAAAAAAGAACCTCGTCGCTTGCCCAGTTCGCCATTAAGCTTGCGCTGATGTTCTCTGATTTCCTGAAAGATCGTATCAGCAAGAAAAAGATTGGCGTTAAGCGCTGCGATTTTACGCTTCAGGGGTTCGTCAAAAGGTGTAAACTCAGCCTTGTACACTAGCTCATGCTCAACTTCAGCCCAGGCATCCTGCAATATGGTGCGAATCTGCACTTCAACCACGTCAATACCACAGTCCCCCCGTTGTTCTCTGATTCCACCGGGAAGTTTTATCAACAGATGAGTCGATTCATAGCCAAATTCTTTGAAAGAATAGTTTGATCCCTTGCGCTCAACCTCAACAACTTCAAAGGTTTGTTTGAGGACATCCTCAACAACAAAAATATCCTCAAAGAAGGGGCAGACGATCCTGATACCAATCAAGTCAGTTATAAGCGGATCAGAATTGCCTTTTTTAAGCAGCTCAATGTACTTTTTATAAAAGCTATCGAACTCTTTAATCCTGCCCTTGACAGTAGGGTGGGATTGTATGGAACTGACCGCTTTTTCTATACCCTGTTCAAGGTCTTTGGTAACTAAAACCCGTGCGGCTAAATATTCGTCGTAGCTTTCTTTAAGCTGTTTCTGATTAGGAAGATTTGTCTTACACATTATATGCCTATAAAAAAACTGCCTGAAAAACCATGAGAGATTCTTCAGGCAGTCTCTTTTTACTCAAGCGGTGAAACTGACTCTTGCTTACTGCTCATCAGCGGAAGCTGCTCCAGATGCCCGTCCGGTAGGATACGCATAAGGATAGTTCTCCGGCGCCTGGCGGGAGTTGTCCAGATACTGCTGTACCGAGTTGTTACCAAATTGGAGCATATCGGTCCTGTTCTGGGTGGACTCACGATCCTCAATGATGTTCCAGATGGTCTCATCGTCGATGTCACGCGGTGTATCGGTCTCAAGCACAGCCTGATCGTAGACCACGCGGACTTCTTTGAAGTAGCCGATGTAGTCTCCTCCCGGGCTAGCAGCGTCTTTCTGAACGATGAAGCCACCAAAGCGGATAAAGGTCTGGGACTGGGGATAGATGGGATACAGGCTCAGTTCCCGATTGCGAACCTTATCCACATACTGAGGATTGTTCCAGGTGAGCTTGCCCCACCCCTCGTAGTTAAGCGTCCCCATCGGAATGATCTTCTCGTTGCCGAAGTTATCAATGAGGATGACGGAGAGCTTGTGGGGGAAGTTCAGACCATAGACTTCAGCCTGCACTGACTTAATCGTACCCACGTTGTAAATGATACCTTTGCCACCGTCAGCGGTTCTGTCCCCATTCTCAACGGGCTTGAAGCGACTCGCGGGGGCATACGGCGTCTTAGTCTCAGGATCACCCACGATGTCAAAACCGGGGATAGGGAACGGGGGAACGATCTGGGCTGAGGAATTATACGCCTCAACCGGGAAATGGATACGGACACCCATTACGGTCGTCTCACTACCATCTACACCACCAGCAGCACTCGGAGCTTCCCGAGTGTAGCTCAGACGCTTGTTCGCCAACGTACGAGCTGAAGACGTGAATACAACATCCCAGTTCTCGATAGCGAGAGAGGTTTTCATTGCCGCCTTCTGTTCGTCGGTGGCAAGCGCGCCGGCCTGATTAGCAAAGTCCATCAGGGTGGCTGAATTCTGGGTAAACTTTGTCGCACGCACTGGATTGCCATCAGCATCCAGCACCCCGTTACCCGGAACCTCTTGCTCCTCAATGTCCGCCGCGAGTAGTCTGAAGTCAATGAGCGACTTCTCATCCGCGAAAGCTGAACCAACTGCTACTAATGTAGCAACCGCAAAAACGAAAATACGTTTCATACACAACTCCTTTTATTTGAGTGTTTCTAAACTATTGCTCAAATTATACAAACTCTTTCTAAATTGTCAACCATGTTTTTGAGAAGAATCAGCGAGAAGTAGCAAATATTGTAAAAACTTGATTTCCCTCAATAAATAGTTTGACATCACGGACAAACGGGAAGTTTCGGCGTATGCCCGTATCCATCGTAACAAGGCTCTGAAACACATTGCCGCCGTTCAGAGATACCAGAACCACACTTTCCGAGAGGTCCGCGTAGACCACGCCGTCTCGGTACAGTAGAGAACGAAGCCGCGTTTCCCTGGGAAAGAGCGGGGCAAGATCGGGCGATACCGGCCCCAGCAGAGTCTCTTCCACAAAGCGGCGTATGTTGGACTCTTCCGAAGGCTCTCGGAGGAACATACGGTCTTCAACCTCAGCAGTGCCTTCATACAGGGTATAGAAAACAAAGGTTCGCCGCTCCCGTCTGGAAAGACGGAAATCAACAAAGGCATAACCCCCGATAAAAAACAAAAGTACAGCACACACAATAACACGAATGGCTTTCAAGTTCATTCGACGGAAACCAAGCCGCCGTTGCGTTCAAAGTTTTTAACAAAATCCATGATTCCCTTATATAACGCCTCTGAAAACTTTTTCAAGTATGCCTCGTCGAGCATCAGGGCTGCGTCTGTCTCATTGGTAATAAAGCCCAGCTCCACCAGTACCGCTGGCATATGGGCGTTCCGTACCACATACCACGCTTCCGGCTTGATCCCACGCGATGGCAGGGCGTTACCCAGAGTCTCCTCAAAGCCGCTCAATATGGAGCGGGCAATACTGATGCTTTCAGCGGTAAATTCCTCCTGCAACATGGCGTTGAAGATTGGGGCCAGATCATCGGCATACTTTTCGCTGTCGATAATGGTTCGTTGATAATCGGGGGTAAGATACCAGACCTCATACCCACGGGCATGTTTGTTAAACGAAGAGTTCGCATGAATGGAAATATATATGATCGCCTCATTGTCCTTCAACGGCACGGAGTTAGCAAGGTCAACGCGCTCTTCCAGAGAGGGATAGGTATCCCCGTTCCGAGTCAGTAGGATTCGCTTGTCAGGGTAGGCACGGGAAAGGCGACCGTAAAGCTCAAGCGAAACCTTGAGAGTGATGTTTTTTTCAAGAATCTGCGTACTTTTCCCATTGATGATATGAGTTGCTATTGCACCAGTATCCTTACCTCCATGTCCCGGGTCAATGATAATCGCGGCAATGCGAAATAGGACTCGCTCGTCATGGAAAGCCTGTTCCAGCCCATCCCTGAGCGCTGTCACAAAACCTTCCGGGAAGCGGAGCTGGCCTTTCTCCACATAAGGATTCGGACAGGACAACAACTCTGTCCCATTAATCAGGGTGATACCCATTACCCCGGGATCACTAGCCTCAAAGGTTGCTGAATGATCTGCTATCGCAAAGGTCCCGCTCTGAAAGAATGGGTCCCAGCGAAACTCCACATTACCCAGCCCGCCAAGGCGATCCAGCGTCTCATCAAGCGTGAGCGCCTGAACTGACATCTGAACAGCGGTCTGTGCAGGCAATAGAATGGGAGTAATGAGGAAGATAAAAAAAAGAAAAATACCTCGATTCATAGCCTTCCCTCCCTAGGCAATGTTGGCAAGGAGCTTCCGTTTCCATACTGTCTTTTTCCCACAAAAAATTTCGTGGTATGTTTTGATAATGTTTCTTCCATTATATTGTATTTCTTGCGGCTGTTCAGAGAAGGCACGGTACAGGATCATGGCCCGCTCGTAATCTTCTCGTGTGTCCACGGTTACACGCAGGCTCGGCCCCTGCCACTCGCGGGGTGCGAGAGGGCGGTGAAGCTGAAACCATTCAGGGTGGCCATAGAGGTAAGGACAAACGTGCTCCCGCTCCAGCGGCAACGATGCTTCCCGCTCAGCGCGTAAGAGCGCCTCGGCGCTCACCGATTCCACACCCGCGCCATAGGGCAGGCCGCTATAGCCAGCGTAGTCAGCGTTCAGGCTGACCGCTTCCCGATTGAGAAAGTCAGCAGCATCGGCAAATACAAAGGGGTTATCTGCTGTTGCCCGAATTACGCGGTCAATACCAAAGCGCCTGATGGCCACACAATAGCGGCTTAACACATCGTCCTTGGAACCAACTGAAAGTTCAAAACCAGCCTGTTCCGCAAACGGAGCAAAGACCGTAACGCAGTCTTCGGGACAAGCAAGTATACGCAGATCGCAGGGGACACAGTTCAGGGCTTCCATAACCCGAAAGACCAGCGGTTCCCTGTCCAGCGGCAGTAATGATTTCCCCTCAAGGCGACAGGAATCAAGCCGCGCCTGTACAACTACAGCGGTCATACTTCATGCCTCTCTTGCCCTGTTATGCTTAACGGCAGCGTTTCTGCTGTTGGCGTTATGGCCGTAGGAGTCGCTGTTGCCAATACATCTGCCGTCGCTATACTTGCTCCAGATGTTATCTGTTTCTCTCTATTTTTCATCCCCAAATCCTTCCCTCGCAGATGCTCAATATCTGTGGGTTCACCCACATTCTCCCACAGCTCAGTAATTGCCCGCACGTCACTGCGGAACCGGTATTGGTAATCCTTGATCCAATGCCGCGCTTTAAGAAATTCCTCCCATACTGTGAACAGATCGCCGCCAACCCGCCATGAGTAAGGGAAAAAGCATCTCAGCGGTAGAGAAGCATGATCCCCCTGAAAGATCGGAGCGAGGTTCTTGAGATAAAAGCGCCGGTAACTTTCATCAGTTGTGCTATCCTCCGGCGGCGGTTCCCCATCATAAGAGAGCCGTATAAGCTGGGTCGCGCTGATCTGCTCGCCCCACAGGTAGGCGCGAAATCCAAAATCCATAAGCTGCCAATGGATACTACTAAGACTAGTATCAAAACCGCCAATGTCAATAAAGCGGAGCCGATCATAGATGCCCACCCCATCAAAGGGATAGAGCGATGACTGGCCTTCCCGTTCTGGCGCGAACAAGAGCGTCTTAACCGTGCCTTTAAATAGCGCTGGCGCGGAAATGGTCGGCAGGTTCTCAAAGTGTGAATTCTGTATCAGGGGTATGGTACACAAGCGCCGGTATGCGCTTTTCTGTCCCACATTCTTGTAAAGTTCTTCCTGCCCCAGTTGGAGGCGTTCCGCCATACGGGACGCTCCGCCAGAGTGCAGGATACGCAGGTCGTTCCACAGGACGAAAAACAGGGAACTACTCAATTCCGAGGCTGCGAGGTTGATTTGTTCACCAAGGCTCACGCTCTCCTTCAATAATATAAAGCGAACCTGCGGGAAACGACCTGAAAGCTCCTCAACATCGTAGCGTTCCTGCGGGCCTTCCATTGAGATGATGTAATCAAAGCCCACTTTTTCCAGTTCCTGAAACAGCGTACGGCGGGGATAACGTCCCCCGCGATTGAGGATCACCGCCGATAGCCCTGACGACGCGCCGCGCTCGGTTCCGCCAACCGCAGTATAAGAAGGCATAGTATTATTAAAAATTGTAGATATAGTACTCATCACATTTCTCACACAGACCCGAATATACTGCCTCACAGTGCTGTTTATAAACCGGAAAGCCACGCCCCCACATTGTCGCCAACTCTTCGCGGAATACATTGCCAAGGATTCCATGTTCCGCCTTTCCTGAAAGCGCTCCTATATCCTCCCGGCAGACTGGAACCGTCCCATCAAGGAGGATCAACATATCCCGCATGAGATGCCAGCAGGGGCGGCGTATAAGCGGCGAAAGGTCTGACACTCCAAGATCAGGCAGTTTACCACAGAACGAATCATACTTCTGAATAATGACATGGGCCTCAGTTTCTTTCCAAGAACGATAAAAAATTTCTATATCATCTTCGGAGTCTTTCACCCGTACAGCCTGAACGTGGGTGTCTTTTGGGAAGAGCCACGTCAGGGCTTTCACGGTTTCAAGCGCCTCGTGATAGCCCGCGCCCCTGATGTCGTGATAACGCGCCTCATCATGCGCGTCAAGCGACACAATCCACGAAAGCGGCGCGGTCAACATGCCCACACGGGACGCGGCGCTCTTGGCCATGCTGGCAAGCGCCTCAAGTTCCGCTGTTTTCCAGCCCAGCCCAGAAGTCTCTATAATGGTAGAAAGCTGGGGACGCTCAAGCACCGCGCCAATCAGTTCCAGCTTTTGGGGATGCAGACTGAGTTCACCCCAGAGGGAAATGTCAATCACCGCATCACCAGAAAAGCCGCTTATCTTGTCCAACAGCGTGTTAAACCGTTCCGGCGCAAGAAAGTCTTTGGCATTGGTCTGACCAGGCCCATAACCTGGATAGGGGCAGAAGGCGCAGGTCTGAGGGCATGGACCCGCGACCTGAATCGCGTAAAAGCTCGGCAAAGTCCGCAGGAGTTCCGGCCTTTCCTTGATAAGCCGTGTTATGTCATTGGCGCTGGAACAGCTCGCTTCAGCAAAACGGGTAAGCAAGAGCAGATTACGTTTGGAATCCGCGCTCAGGCTCAGGCGGTGGATGCGAAGGTCATCCGCCGCGATTTCAGTTTCAATATCAAAAGCGTTTATATCTTTCTGGAGCGCGGCAAAAATGCTGTCCCGCTCAACCGGTTCATCATCATCGCCCAGTATGTTTGAAAGCATTGCCGCAACTCCGGGCGCTAGAATTTCCGGCGCAAGCCCGTAGGGAAAACCATCAGCGTAAGAATACTCAGCGGCGTAACGGATATGCCGCCTGCTCATCGCGCCGGCAAGCTCCGCGTCCAAGAACGGGCAGTCAGCCCAGGCGTAATAGGTATAGTCAAAACCTTCTGACAAGGACGCCAGTGTATTGAGGATGTGCTTCCGCGTCCACTGTTTCCCATTAGGTGGAAGAATCATTTCATCTGCCGCACACTGCGGCGGTGCCGGTGCTGCCGGCGCTAACAACACGACCTTGTTCACAGCAGGGAACAGACGCACTCTGTCAAGCGTCAGATCAAAGGCGCTTTTTCCGTGGAAAACCGTTTTATATGCCAGCTCGCGCAAAGCGCCTCCGTACAGCACCGCTATAACATTCATTTCTTAAATATCGGAAGAATCAACGCCTTCCCTGAGATTGCCTCACGCCAGAGTTACGCCACGCTATGCCCACAGTTAAAACTTTTGAGTCCATAGTTTTAACTGTGGGATACGATCACCATTGCAAAGCGCAAATTACGCCACGAGATGCGGTACTCTTCACCACGTTTCGGTCGTCAAGCCAAACGCGCAAACGCGGGGTCAGACTTCAAAGCGTTTCGGTCGACAAGTGTACATTATAAGCTGATCAAGTCTCTCGTATAATCTGAGTGTTTTTATGTTATACTGGTTTTTATGGAGACATTCTCGGTTTCGCAACTTACTGAACGTATACGCTCCAATTTGGAAAGCGCGTTTCCCCTTATCTGTGTGGAAGGGGAGCTATCTAACTGCAAATTCTCAAGTACCGGCCATCTTTATTTTACCTTAAAAGATATGGGCGCAGCCATTTCAGTGGTAATGTTCAAGAATCGGCTTCGTTTTCTGGGTTTTGAACTGCGTGACGGTATGCTGCTGCGGGTCAGAGGAAGTGTTTCGGTCTATAATCAACGGGGAACCTATCAAATCATGTGCGAAAGCATTGAGGTTACCGGTTCCGGCGATATACTGGCGGTTCTTGAGAAGCGTAAGCACGACCTCGCTGCGGAAGGGCTTTTTGACGCGAAGCGGAAGAAGCCAATTCCCCGCTTTCCTGTTACGGTTGTGGTGATAAGTTCTCCTACCGGCGCGGCGATTCGGGATATACTCACTATACTGCGCCGCCGGGCCGAAGGTATCCGTGTCATCATTCTGCCAACGCCGGTGCAGGGCAGCGAGGCCGCACCTATCATTGCGCGGCGTATTGAGCAGGCTAATGAGTGGAATCTTGCCGACGTACTCATTGTGGGCCGGGGTGGGGGCGCGTTGGAGGATTTGCTGCCATTCTCAGAAGAAGTGGTGGTTCGTGCGGTTGCAGGTTCGGGGATTCCCGTGATAAGTGCGGTGGGACATGAGATAGACTGGGCGCTCTGCGACTTTGCGGCTGATCTTCGCGCTCCCACTCCATCAGCCGCTGCTGAATTAGTGAGCGAGAGTCGCGTGGAAACCCGCGAAATGATACACAGCCTTGCGGTTCGGCTCACCAATGACATGGAATCACGGCTTGAACGGGCGCGTCTGCTTATAAAGCCGTTCAAGCTAGAAGACCTTGAATACTGGTTTCGCTCAATACTCCAGCCACGGCTCCTACGTTTCGACGACGACAAAGAGGAACTTATTGGCGGGCTTTCCTACCGTATACGCGACATTCGTCAGCGGCTTGAGCTTGCGGTCTTGAGCATTGAGGCGGGTAACCCCCGCGCTATTCTTGAACGGGGCTTTTCGATAGTTTGTAAAGAAAACGGTGAATTGATACGTGACGCTGGTGTAGTGAACATTGGTGAACGACTCATCATCAGGCCCCTTGAGGGGACCATAAGCGCGATAACGGAAGAGGTATATAAACATGAAGAATTTTGAAGAACGATTGGAACGGCTTGAGGCGCTGGGGGAAAAGATACGCAAACCTGATATTCCATTGGATGATGCTCTCAAAGCCTTTGAAGAGGGAATCAGGCTTGCGCGGACATTGGAGAAAGACCTTGAAAAGATAGAAAGCCGGATCGAGATACTGATGAACGCGCCGGAAGAAAAGGCCGGGAACGCCGTACCGGAGCTAGGGCTTTTTGACGAGGAGGTCTGATGTGGCTCGTGTACAAGTTCTGCCGCCCGATGAGGCACGGAAAATAGCCGCTGGTGAAGTGATTGACCGGCCTGCTGCCCTGGTACGGGAACTCATCGACAATGCTATTGACGCGGGTGGAACTCGCATAGAACTTTCGGTTGACGGCGGGGGAATCCGGCGCATTGAGGTTATTGACGATGGAGCTGGGATGGAGAAAGAAGACCTTGAACTTTGCTGGCAAACCCATGCCACCAGCAAGATTCGTTCAATGGATGACCTGAAGTCGGCTGAGACGCTTGGCTTTCGGGGCGAGGCTCTCGCTGCTGCCGCCACTGTTTCTCATCTGGAAATTCTTTCCAGTGCGGATAGCCGCGAGGCGTGGCGGCTGGAAGTGGGGCCAGGTGAAGCGTTTGGTGCGAGGATTGAGCGAGGGCGACGCAAGCGGGGAACCAGTGTTCGCGCTATAGGTCTGTTTGACACGATTCCAGCGCGCAAGCGCTTCCTCAAACGCGAGTGGAGCGAAGCCAACCTCTGCCGTCTGACCTTTATTGATAAGGCATTGGCTTTTCCGGCAATCAGCTTTCGTTTGACACTTGACGGGAAACTTAAAACCGCCCTCCCTGTTGCTTCCAGTCTCAAGGAACGTTTCGCCAGCCTGCTTCTTGATCCCCCTCAAGCCGCGTATCTCCACGAGATTCACACCGCCCTGACCCGTTTTTCGGTGAGCATCGTGGTCGGCGGCCCTGAGCTGGCGCGCCCTGACCGTCGCCAGCAATACATCTTTGCCAATGGCCGACGCATACAGGACTTTTCCTTGATGCAGGCGCTGGAGTACGGAACCCAGGGCTGGTTTCCCAATGGCTACCACCCTGTTGGCGCGATCTTTGTGGACATCGATCCCGCGATGGCTGATTTTAATATCCACCCTGCGAAGCGTGAGGTTCGTTTTGCTGATGCCAGCGCAATACATCACGCGGTTACCAGCAGCTTGCGGGACTTTATCCGCCGCCGGAACCAGCAATGTGCTGGGCAGATATATACCGCGCCGGAATTGGAACTTCTGTTCGCAGCGAAGCCTTCGCCGCAGTTTCAAAACACGCCGAACCAAGAGTTCGAATACACCATAGCCCGAACCTTGGCGATGGATGCCTTGCAGGAAAGCCCGCCTGAATACGCTCCACAAGCTTTGCTTGCCCAGCCTCTCACGCCGGAATTCACATCGTCTCTCGTACCGCAAACAATGCAAACCGAGCTTACGACGCGAACTTCTTCGCCAGCGTTTCATTCGGAGCATGAGCTACGCTATGTTGGTAAGGCGTTTAATATTTTTATAATAATCGAAAGAGATAATCGCCTGTTTTTCATTGATCAGCACGCTGCCCATGAGCGGATTCTTTATGAGCAGTTTCTTGCCAGGCCCGTGCCGATTCAGGAACTGCTTGTTGCCATTCCCTTTCGAACTGAAAGCGAAGAAGACGATCAATTTTTGAATACACGAAGAGACATGCTAGAGCACCTTGGCGTGGTTATTAAAATGGACTGTGGTTCGTGGCGCATAGAGGCGTTACCAGCGCACTGGAACCTCAGCGACAGCGAGACGGTTCAGGCGATTCTTGACCTGAAACGGGCTGGGGCTGACCTTGTCGAGCATTGGCTTGCGACACTGGCCTGCCATCGCGCCGTGAAGGAAGGCGATAACCTTGACGAGCGCGCAGCACTATCGCTGGCCGAGGCAACGCTGGCCCTTCCTGTACTCCGCTGTCCCCACGGTCGTCCGATTCTGTTTGAACTGAACCGTGAAATATTACTCCGCGCTGTCAAGCGCGTGTAAAAAAAAGAGCCGACTGCTACGCCAGCTCCGCACTGGTGTTCTGTCCGATATGGACAAAACACCATGATTCTTGTCTATGACGATGTCAGATTTCCTGCTTTCTTGATATGCATGATGTAATCAGCATACTTTTTGTCAGACACCGCTATATGGGTTAAAATCCAGTCTTTGAGAAAGCGGACAAAGGTGTTTGGCACAAAAGAGTGTCCAGATTCAAACTGTCGGACATCTTCAAGCACCTTTTGTACGAAGGCTTCATGCTCTTTTTTGTGTTCGGCGAGTTTTGGATACTTTATCCGATTCATCATGGCTTCTTCGGCACTAAAGTGTTCCGAAACATACTTCACCGTACCTTTAATCGTCTCTCTGAATATATCATTCGCTGATCCATCCTGGCAGGCCACGAAAAGTACATTGGTCAGCCGCAAGAGCTCCTTGTGCTGTGCGTCAATGAACGGAATGCCCAAAGCATAGCGGTCTTCCCATGTAACAAAATCTTCTACAACTCCAACCATGTTATCCTTCCTTAAAATGCTTAGTTAGCAAATTTTCTAAAAAGAATTCCTACTTCTTTCTTTAGAGCTTTACTATGATATACAAAGTCCATATCGTCAATGGCTATATGACTTAATATCCAGCTACGCAAGTAATGCAAGAAGATAAGAGGAACCATTGGGTTTCCTGCTTTCATCTCTTGGGTCTCGTTTAGGAGCTTTTTGACAAACTCATCGTGCTTAGCTTTGTGTTCAGCCAGATGGGAATAAGCGCTTTGCTTCATAAGCTCTTCCTCAGCACTAAAGTGTTCCTTAGCATAGTCAACAAACTCATGAACAGCTCTAAGAAAAAACTCTGTTGCCGTATCACGCCCTGCTAAACAGGCATCATAGAGCTGGTTCGTCAACGCAACCAACTTTTTGTGTTGATTATCAATCAGTGGTATACCTGTCTCATAGCTCTTGGACCATACCACATATTCTTCATCTGCCATGTCGCTACCTCACTTTTTACGGACACGATTTACTGATTCCTTCGGTTTTACCGATTTAGGAAAGCAAAATTCTACTAAAAACACTTTTCTTATTCGGAATATTCAATACCTATGCCTTGTTTTTTGTTATGGTTTTATTCTATCATGTTTATAATAACTTTATCAAGATTTCAGGAGCATTTATGAAAAAATGCGCTGTTGCCGCGAGGCTGGTGTTAGAGGATGGGTCAGAGTATGGAGGCTGGTCGTTTGGAAAGCCGCGTTCCCAAGCCGGCGAGGTGGTGTTCACAACCGGTATGACCGGCTATCCGCAGGCACTCACTGATCCCAGCTTTCGAGGGCAGATACTGGTGTCAACCTATCCCTTGCAGGGAAACTACGGCGTGCCAGTCAAGCCGAAGACAGCCGAGCCGTTTTTTGATGGACACGGCATACCAACACACTTTGAGTCAGACCGGATACAGGCGGCAGGTTTTGTGGTCGCCGAAGCCTGCGACGAACCCAGCCATTTCGCGTCAGGCTGTAGCCTTTCAACGTGGCTGGATAAGAACAATGTCCCCGGCGTCTATGGCATTGATACCCGCGCTCTGACCATTCGTCTACGAGAACATGGTGTGATGCGCGGCAAAATACTAGTTGACGGAAGCCGTGACGTAACGATTGATTCCGGCCTTATCGTCCACCCCGTCGCCGATGTATCGCCCCACAAACCCCAGGTCTACGCCGTGAATGGTGCTGGCGTGGCGCGTGATAGGGTCGTGCGTATCGCGCTCATTGACTGCGGGGCAAAGGCGAATATACTGCGCTGTTTGCTCAACCGTGGCGTCGAGGTAATCCGCCTGCCGTGGAACCATGACCTCAGTGGTATTGAATACGACGGCATCTTTCTGTCAAACGGCCCCGGCGATCCCAAGGCTTGCGGCAAGACCATTGCTACAGTACGGCGCGCCTTTGAGCGAGGCAAGCCTATCTTTGGCATCTGTTTGGGTGTGCAGATCATGGCGCTGGCCGCCGGAGCGGATACCTACAAACTACCCTATGGACACCGCGGGCAGAATCAGCCTTGTGTTGATACTGAAACTAAACGTTGCTACATCACGAGCCAGAATCACGGCTACGCGGTTCGCGGCGATACACTGCCCAAAGCCTGGGAACCTTGGTTTGTCAACGCCAATGACAACACCATTGAAGGTATCAAATCCAGCAAAGCGCCATTTTCAGCAGTGCAGTTTCACCCTGAAGGCTGCCCAGGCCCGCGAGACACTGAGTTTTTGATTGAGCGGTTCTTAGATCAGGTGCGTGAAGAAAAAAACCAATAAGGAAATCACTATGACAGTAACAAAAGTTCTCGTACTGGGCTCAGGAGGGCTGAAAATCGGGCAGGCCGGTGAGTTCGACTACTCTGGTTCTCAGGCGCTCAAGGCTCTACGGGAGGAAGGTATCAAAACCGTCCTCATTAACCCCAATATCGCTACTATCCAGACCAGTGAAGGTATGGCTGACGCCACTTATTTTCTGCCAGTAACGCCGGAATATGTGCGTCAGGTTATTGAAAAGGAATTGCCTGACGGTTTGCTGCTCTCATTCGGAGGGCAGACCGCGCTTAACTGTGGCGTGGCGCTTAATCGAGAGGGCATACTGTACAAGTATGGCGTCAGGGTACTGGGTACGCCGGTTAAGGCTATTGAGGATACCGAAGACCGCGAGCGTTTTGTGAGCCGCCTCGCAGAAATTGGCGCGAAAACGCCGCGAAGCATCGCGGTTAGCAGCACGGAAGCAGCGGTGGAAGCAGCGGCAATGATTGGCTATCCAGTGATGGCGCGGGTGGCCTATGCCCTGGGTGGCGCGGGATCAGGAATCTGCCGAAACGAGACTGAGGTACGGCGACGCTGTGATCGCGCTTTGGCTCAGGCGGCTAGCGTTGACTCACAGGTCTTAATCGAAGAATGGCTCGGCGGCTGGAAAGAGATTGAATACGAGGTAGTACGCGACTCCGCTGACAACTGCATCACTGTCTGTAACATGGAAAACTTTGACCCGCTCGGCATACACACTGGCGAAAGTATTGTCATCGCTCCATCACAGACCCTCAGCGACAGCGAATACCACAAACTACGCCGCGTCGCCATCGACGTAATCCGGCATTTGGGCATAGTGGGTGAGTGCAATATTCAGTACGCCCTGGATCCAACATCCGAGGACTATCGTATCATCGAAGTAAACGCACGGCTCTCGCGCAGTTCAGCACTGGCGTCCAAAGCTACGGGCTATCCACTGGCGTTTGTGGCCGCGAAGCTGGCGCTCGGTTACACACTGCTTGACATTGAGAACCGCATCACCCGTGTTACCAAATCCTGTTTTGAGCCGGCCCTTGATTACTGCGTGGTTAAAGTGCCGCGCTGGGACCTCGCCAAGTTTAAGCATGTTGAAACCCGTATCGGCTCTGAGATGAAGAGCGTGGGCGAGGTTATGTCCATTGGCCGCAATTTCGAGGAGGCCCTGCAAAAGGCGCTCCGCATGACCGGTATCGGTGCGCCCGGACTCGCTGACGACGATATGCTCTGTGGAGATGGCGCAATAAACATCAAAGACGCGCTCTCAAAACCCACTGACCGCCGCATCTTTATTATTTATCGAGCGTTACGGGAAGGCTGGTCAATTGAGCGCATACACCGGCTCACGAAGATTGACCGCTGGTTTCTGGCAAAGATCGCCAATGTCAAGGAAACAGAAAAGGAGTTAAAAGACTATGCAGCGGCTAATAGAGGCTCCTTAGCAAAAGATGGAGAAGTATGTCTAAGCATCCCCCGTGCGCTCATGATGAAAGCCAAGCGGCTCGGCTTCTCAGACGCCCGCATCGGCGCGTTTCTGAACATGAGCGAGATGGACGTCCGTTCCCTGCGTGAGGAATACCGCATACGTCCCGCCATTAAGCAGATTGATACCCTCGCAGCCGAATATCCGGCAAAAACCAATTATCTGTACATGACCTACGCTCATAGTGGCGGCGTTAGCAATGATGACGTAACATCAGCGGGGCGCGGGGTCATGGTACTGGGGTCTGGCGCGTACCGTATCGGCAGTAGTGTTGAGTTCGACTGGTGCTGTGTCAATGCGGTTGAGGCTGCCCGCAAACTTGGGCGCTATTCGATCATGGTGAACTGTAACCCCGAAACCGTGTCCACTGATTATGATATGTGCGACCGGCTCTACTTCGAGGAATTGACGCTGGAACGCATCCTCGACATCTACGAGCGTGAGTGTCCCGACGGGATCATTCTGTCAATGGGTGGGCAAATCCCGAATAACCTCGCCACGCGGCTCTACGACTGTGGCGCACTCATCTATGGCACCAGCCCCGCATCAATAGACATGGCTGAGGATCGCAATAAGTTTTCCGCGCTCTTGGACTCGCTCAACATTGAGCAGCCTGAGTGGAAGGAACTCACTGACCTTGCCTCCGCCAAAGCCTTTGCCGCTACGGTTGGCTATCCAGTGCTGATTCGCCCCAGTTATGTGCTGTCCGGCGCGGCAATGAATGTGGCGTGGGACGACGAGCGCCTTGAGCAGTTTCTGGGGCTTGCGGCTGACGTTTCCGCTGAACATCCGGTTGTTATTAGCAAATTCATTGAGAACTCTAAGGAGATCGAGATTGACGCTGTGGCAAAACGGGGCGAAATCCTCTTCCACGCTATCACTGAACACATTGAAAACGCCGGCGTTCACTCCGGCGATGCTACTGTTGTACTGCCCGCACAGCGCCTTTACATCGAAACCATCAGGAAGATTCGCAAGATCAGCTCCCAAATCGCCCAAGCCCTTGATATAAGCGGCCCGTTTAACATTCAGTTCCTCGCCCAACGCAATCACGTGCAGGTCATTGAGTGTAACTTACGCGCCAGCCGCAGTTTCCCGTTCTGTTCAAAGGTAAGCCGCGTAAACATGATCGAGATGGCGGTTCGCGCCATGCTTGACGAAGCCGTGCAGAAAGCGCCGTCATCGGCGCTCGACCTTGAATGGGTCGGCGTCAAGGCCGCGCAGTTCAGCTATTCGCGGCTTCGCGGCGCAGACCCGGTTTCCGGCGTGGAAATGGCAAGCACCGGCGAAGTCGGCTGTATCGGCACTGACCTTCACGACGCCTTCCTCAAAGCCCTGCTGTCAGTCGGCTATCGCCTGCCATGTAAACGTATTCTACTTTCCACTGGCCCCATAGAAAACAAGCTCGATTTCCTTGATTCCGCGAAAAAGCTCACGCACATGGGTTACGAACTCGTTGCCTCACGCGGTACTGCCAAGTTCCTGTCTAGTAACGGCCTACCCGTTACCGCACTTAACTGGCCCCTTGAGGCACGGGAGCCGAACATCGCCAGCTTTATCAAACGGCGTGAGATCGATTTGATTATCAACATTCCCAAGAATAACCGTGAGACTGAACTTAAGAATGACTACCTCATCCGCCGTATGGCAATCGACTTTGATATCCCGCTGTTCACCAATATCAAGGTTGCGCGTGAGTTCATCGACGCAATGGCACTGGAACGGGAAAAAGGTCTGGAGATAAAGGCGTGGGAAGAGTATAGGTGAAAGCCGCTTACCAGCTCAGGCACTATGCCAAAAGCCGCGCCTCAGCTAGACTTGAGTCATGCAAGAATTTGTCATTACAGCCACAAGGTCAACACGGGAGTATGCTTCACGGGTTGTGAAGCATATCACCCAGTTGCCTGGTTTTACAGAAGCGGCAGCCACTATCAATGGCGTTGACCTGCTTCATATTGATTGTTTTGCGGATGGTGAGCTGGAAGTAGTGGTTAAGTCGTCAATTCGGGGTAAAACCGTGATTCTGTTCACAGGTTGCTCACGCAACGAGGCAAATATCAGCGTTACTGAGGCGCAAATCGAACTGTTCCACGCGGTTGACGCCATGAAACGCTCTCAGGCAGAAAAAATTATCGTGTTTGAGCCGTTTGTTTCGTGTTCGCGTTCTGACAGAACGAATCATCGCGGTTCCGTTGGTCTCTGGGTGCATTTCAGAACCTTGTCCGGTCTGGGCGCACAGCAAATCGTTACCTACCAGCTTCATTCCGACAAGTCTAAGTCCATGCTTGACCCAACCTGCTGCGTGATTGATGACATTCCCGCGCTGAATCTGCTCAAACGCTGCCTCTGCGACGCCTATATCCATGACTATGAGACGCTGACCCGCGAGGTGCGCCCCAACTGGGCTTTCTGCTCTGTTGACGCGGGCGGGGAGAAGCTGGCGCGGGGTTTCGCCAATGCCTTTGGCGCGAACCTCGTTGTGGCGCATAAACAACGGGACTATTCCACAGTTAATAAGATCGAATCCATCAACATCCTTTCGGCAGTTCCCATCGAAGGCAAGGTACTGTGGATCGTGGATGACATGATTGACACCGCCGGTTCAGTGGAGAGCCTCATTCGGGCGCTGGAGCCGCTCAAGCCTGTTGAGATCAACATTATCGCGGTTCATCCCATTTTATCGCCGCCAGCCTCAAGGCGCTTACAGCAGCTTTCAGAGGAAGGACTGCTGCGCCACATCATGGTAACTGATACGGTATACTGTCCGGCTTCGCTGCCGGAGATCATCCCCAACCTTGAGGTGGTTTCATCCGCAGAACTGTCCGCCGATGTTATCGGCGCTATTGTGAGCCATAGTTCTATGGAAAAACTGCTTGAGGTTTTTGACGCGGAAACCTACCTGAAGTCTGAGGAACCGCGTAGAAATAAGCAATGAGCAAAGAAACTCCAGCCGCCGCTCCCCAGCGAGCGCCGGCTTGCCTAAAATGCGCTCACTTCAAGATCACCTGGGAACCGGCCTTGCCCCGCTCCTGCCTGATGTTTGGAATCAAGAGCCTGAACCTGCCCTCGTATGAGGTGTTCCGCGCCACAGGCCACCATTGCCCCGCGTTTCAAGACAAAAAATAAATCCCTCTAAAAGAAAAACAGTAAAATTTTTGACAGGCGCTTGCGCAACATATTAGAAAACGCTACTCTATCTCTATGCGTTTGATGAAGGCAAGCATAACACTAGACTTCGCTCCCGGCTCATATTATACAGACAAATCCCCAGTGTATGAAGACAGACCGCAGGTTTATCCCAATCCCTCAAAACTGTATCAAATTTACTCGTCTAGCGTACCGGATAGCTCATTCGCTATAGCTTCTGACTCATTCGCTACAGCTAACGCGCCATTCGCTATAGCTAACAACTCATTCGCTATAGCTTTTAAGCCGCCAGTTAAAACTGTGGAGTCCACAGTTACAACGTCTTATTCTAAAACGCAGGTACTGATGAAAAGGCTTTAAGTATATTAAATTTTAGGTTCGTGGTGTCAATATTTTTGACACTATTATTGTCTATAATTTATCAATTGGAATAGGTATGGCTATAGATTTATTCCAATTGATATGATTCATAAGCTACTTGACAAAAGGAGATTTTTCATGTATAATAATAAAGACAGCAGACAGCAGACAGCAGACAGCAGACAGCAGACAGCAGACAGCAGACAGCAGACAGCAGACAGCAGACAGCAGACAGCAGACAGCAGACAGCAGACTATACTTGACCCTTTATTATCCAAAAGGATACATTCATTACGTTTTTTGTTAATAGTTTTTGTAGTATTTATTCACAATACAGTAATAAACGCAGGTGTTAATTTTTCAGATGGATCACAAACATTTGAAGCGCCTTTGTATGTGGAAAAGGTTAAGGAATTAGCGGGAACATTTACTGGTATTGCCGTGCCGTTATTTTTCCTTATATCAGGTTTCTTATTGTATATTAAAGAACAAAAATTTCTTGGAAATCTAAAAAAGAAATGCCGTACAATTTTATTGCCGTATATTTTATGGGCAATATTGGTAATCCTTTTTTTATTTGTGGCTCAAAGTTTTAGTTTTACGAAACCTTATTTTGCGACTCGTATTGTACGGGAATTTTCTCCATTAGATTGGATAGGTGTATTCGCGGGACATTTTGGAAAATTTGCTGTACCCTATGGGCATCCGCTGGTTTACCAGTTTTGGTTTTTACGGGATTTGTTTGTTCTTAACTTATTATTTGTCATTATCAAGAAAATTGTTGACCGCTGTCCCGGTGGCACTCTTGTTTTATTTTTTATACTATGGATCGGCGATATAGATATATATATTGTTAGTACCGCAGCCCTGTTCTTTTTTACTTTGGGGTATTATATTGTAAAATATAATATTAGTTATAAACATTTGGATAACATAAAAACATTTGATATGATTATTATGTATATGACTACCATAATAATAAAGTTATTCTTCCGGGAACATATAGCAATAATTTCCGCTATAAACATCATGGTGGGAATAATGTTTTTTATAAAATTAAGTTATAGTTTTATAAATAAAACAAAGGTATATAAAATACTTGCGTGGCTGGAACAATACGCATTTTGGGTATATGCGACACATGGGATAGCTATAGCTATAATAATAAAACTAAGTGTAAAAATAATGCCTATGAACGGCGGCTGGCTTTTGGTTCATTATTTTATAGTAACGTTATTGTGTATTTTTATATTGCTTGGTATTGGCATACTATTCAAGAAAATATTTCCAAAAGTATTTTCGATATTAACTGGCGGGAGATAATGTAAAAACAAAAACCCACTTCGCATAACTCGGCAGCTTTGTTGCCGCAGTCTGTTTACGCGCCTCAGCTTTGCTGGGGAACATTTCCATGCCGTTGCAGCTTGCCGCTGAAAGACGGCGGCAAGCGTACATTCATCTTATAAAAACTGGAAGTAACAATGAGTGTTGACACATGGATTGAGCGATATGGGTTGTACATAGCCTTGTGTGTCGGCCTGTAGGTGGGTATTTACTCAAAGTGGGTATGGGTTTACACTTTTTCATTATGGCTAGTTATGGCATAGAGAGCCGCAGTTTTAAGTTGAAGGAGTTCGAGGGGCCGCTGGATCTGCTTCTTTTCTTGATCAAAAAAAATGAAATCAACATTTACGACATTCCTGTCGCCCAGATTACCGAGCAATACTTGGCTTATGTGAGCGGGGTGGCGGCGCTTGATCTGGATGATGTTACCGAGTTTCAGGCTATGGCGGCGAATCTTCTGTATATCAAGTCGCGTATGCTCCTGCCCGTGGAGCTTAACCTTGCGGACGAACGCGAAGACCCCCGTCAGGAACTGGTTGAGAAGCTCATTGAGTATCAGAAGTTTAAGAAGCTCTCGGAACTCATGGAAGAGAAGGAACGGGAGGTGGAATGGGTCGTTGACCGGAAGAAAGTGCAGCGGGACTTACCGTTTACGACAGGGGAACTGTGGTCAAAGGCCGATGTCTGGGACCTGTTCAAGACCTTTTCCTCGTTTATGACCACTATTTCAAGCGAGCGGATTATTGACCTTTACGAAGAGGTTTCGATAAACAAGAAGCAGACACTCATCGTGGAGTTGCTGGAGTCAAGGGGAGAGTGCCGGTTTTCGGACCTTGTGGTACGAAAAGGCTCGCTCATAGATATCATCTGTGCTTTTCTGGCAATACTAGAATCGGTTAAGATACGCATGATTCTCATTACGCAGGACCAGATGTTTGGTGATATCACGATCCGGCCTCACGAGCATTTCTACGAAAACCTTGTAATTCATGGAGAAGAAAGTGGAGAAAGTGGAAACAGTAACGGTAACAGTGCCAGAGCATGAGGTGGTGCCAGAGGCCGCGCTGGAGTCGGCGGTGGTGGAGCAAGACGTGGCGCCAGAGGCCGCGCTGGAGCTGGCGGTGGTGGAGCAAGACGTGGTGCCAGAGGCCGCGCTGGAACCGGTAACGGTAGTGCAGGAGTCGGCAGTGGTGGAGCAAGACATGGCGCTGGAGAAAGCGGTGGGTGTTGTGTCAGAGG